>CAIWET010000407.1 GCA_903911805.1 uncultured Ignavibacteria bacterium
GGTAATATTGATTTTTTTTGTATTTTTAAAAATGTTTAAATTTTATATTTTAGAGGAGATTTATGAAAAAGTTTTTTTTAATTTTAGTTTTAGTTTTAGTTTCTTTCTTTGCTTTAAATACATTAAAATCTGAAGAAACCAAAACTCCAACTAGCTTGATTATATCATTAAATCAAGACCCCGCTTTTGGATTTTATCCAATGTTTTGGGGTTCTTATGGATTGTCAGAAAAAATTGCATTAACAACTTATGGAATCTTTTGGACTCAAGATGCTTTAGCTGGTAAAAATGGTGGTCTAAATTTACTAACCGAAATTGGGGTTGGAGTGAACTTTACGCTACTTGATGGTGCGCTTAACATTAATCCAGCAATTGGTTTAGGTAATGGAAATTTTCAATCAGGAGGCGGTAGAGCAATAGTTGGTGATAATATCGTTCCGCAAGTTGGTATAACTTATACAAATGGAGATTTTTCAGTTTATGCTGCAAGTGTTAATTGGATAAATTTAAGAAAAGAATCAAAAGTTACTAATAATTATGATTTATTTGAATATAGTGTAAATCCAATGTATTCCTATAATAAATATTTTGCTTTGGGTTTAACATACGATCGATTTTTATACATTGATCATACTCCAAAAGAAGATGTTACTTATACTTCTTATGACTGGATTGGACCTACTTTCAAATTAACATTTAATAGTGGTGCATCAGCTACTTTTTCTGCTGGTGTGGATTTCCAAGATTATGATAACAAAAATATTGCAGATAATGACAAAATTTTAAGAGATTTTTACAGATTACAAGTTGCTTTTCCTTTTTAAAGCAACTTTTTTAAAATACAGAGAATCTAATAGAATTGATACAGTTAGATTATCAAATTTAGAAACTAAGAAAGAGCCCAAAATGGGTTCTTTCTGTTTATTGGGTACTCTTTTAAAATCTCCTTCATCAAACTTCCATCCTTTTAAAATATATTTTCCATTAAATACAAATTTTTCATGATTTTCAATAAAGCCATAACCTTTATACAAATTTTCTAATCTTTGATTAACATATTTACGAAACTTTTTTAGAGATTGATCAATAATTTGATATTTATAATTATTAATAACATTAGAATCAATAAACGAAATCACTCTTGCTGGCTCATTATCGTGTACAATTACTGGTGTACCAGGTTTTACTTTGTCATATAAAATTTTGCCATCTTCTATCGAAATTCTAATACAACCGTGTGAAGATGCTCTTTTTCCTAAAGTTGCATAATACTTCTTTCCTTCTAATCCGTGGAACCCAACATTGCCAGATACACCAATCCAATTAAATAGTTTAGCATCATTAAATTGTTTGGAAGTTGCCAATGGACTTTTATTCTGAACAGTAAAAATTCCTTGAGGTGTTTCAATTCCTTCCGAAATATTTGGATTTCCAGTTGAAATTAGAAATACAAGATCTGAATCATTTTTTTGATGCAATATGGCTCTTTGAGTTTTTAAATTTACTTCAATAAAATTATTTGTTAAAGTAAATAGTGTATCTTTTACTTTTCCTAAGGAATATTCATAATCCAATTTTGTTTTAATATTTTTTTTAGGGATATCGACAAATGAAAAAACCAAGATATTTAAGGTAAAAATTATCGGTATTAAGTATGTAAATAAGTATAACATCAAATATATTTTTTAATTTTGTAAATAAATTATACAAAAATTATGAAAAAATTGCTAATTTTAATATTGATTAGTTTAACAAAACTAAAATAAATATAAAATTAAAGATTGTTTCATAAATATGCAAAAAGAAAAATGTTAGATTTAACAACAACTTATGCAGGTTTTAAGTTAAAAAATCCAATTATTATTGGCAGCTCTGGATTAACCGAATCTGTTGCAAGTTTAAAAGAATTAGAAAAAAGAGGCGCTGCAGCTATTGTTTTAAAATCATTATTTGAAGAAGAAATTATTCGTGAGATGGAAGATTCAATGAATCAAATGAATGCACCTGGACACATCTATCCTGAAATTTATGATTTCTTTGATATGACTGCTATTGAAGATAGTTCAACAAAATATTTAAATTTAATCAGAGAAGCAAAAAAAGAATTAAATATACCGATTTTTGCTAGTGTTAACTGCGTTTCATCTGATGAATGGACCTATTTTGCAAAAAGGGCTCAAGACGCTGGTGCAGATGGTATTGAATTAAATTTATTTGTTTTACCTTCTGATTTTAATCGCACAGGTGTAGAAAATGAAAAAATTTATTTTGATGTTATAGAAAAAGTTAAAAAAGAGATTACCATACCTTTGGTTATTAAAATAAGTTATTATTTCTCAAATCTTGGAGCAATGATTCAGAAAATATCAGAATCTGGAATTGATGCATTAGTATTATTTAATAGATTCTTTACTCCAGATATTGATTTGGAAACAATGAAAATTGTTCCATCAAACATATTTAGCACTCAATCAGAATTATCAACATCATTAAGATGGATTGCAATAATGGCTGATAGAGTTAAATGTGATTTAGCTGGTTCAACTGGTATCCACGAAGGAACTGATGTTATCAAACAATTATTAGCTGGAGCAAAAGCTGTTCATATAGCTTCTACATTGTACAAACACGGAACATCTCATATTGAAAATATGTTAAAAGATATTAAAGATTGGATGGAAGATAATAATTACTCAAGTATAGGCGATTTCTGCGGAAAAATGAGTCAATCCAAATCTATTAATGCAGCAGCTTATGAACGTGTTCAATTTATGAAACATTTTAGTGGGAAATAAATTTTAGATTTTTCTGGTTTTTTGCTTAAAACACACAAAGAATTCATAGTTTGAATATTATGAATTCTTTGATTTTATTCCACTTATAAGTTATTTATATTATGTCTTCTGAAGTAAAACAAAACTCCGAAATTCAAATAAAGGAGTTATCAGATAAGAATCGCAATTTAAAAGAAGAAATCAGCTTTCTATTATATAAATTCGAAACTTGTTACGTAGATACAAAAGACGATATGAGAATTATTAACTTTTTGGGTGCTACTGAAATTGTATTTGCTGAATGTGAAGATCGTTTTAATAAAGGTGAAAATTTAATTAAAATGATTAACCTTATTACAAAGAGCAACATCGCTAATGTGGAAGGTCTAGAAAATAATTCAGATAATATTCCAGCAATGGATCAAGTTGTTGCAAATTTTATTGATAATGACAGGAATGAAGTTCACTTAAAAGTTATGGGTGAAAAATCTGATGGTGAATATTTCCTTTTATCTTGGCAAATAAAAAAGTTTGAAAAATTTATCAGGCATTATTTCAAAGTTACTCCAACAAACCAAATGGTTAAACTTGCTCAAGAAAAAAATATTCGCGATTTGAACAATTTCAAGTTATTAATTAAAAATATTTTAAGTTTAGTACAAGTTGGTATTGTTATTCTTGATGTTTCGCAGAGAATACAATTTATAAATGAAATTTCGAAATCACATTTAATTTCAAATAATAACGATTTCTTGAAGAATGCTGTCTTTGACAACAAACACTTTAAAGATGTTATTTTTATGTGTGATCAAGATGATATGACATTTAGATTGGAAACAAATAAAAATGTTCTCGAAAGCAAAAAACAAATAAAATATGAAAGAATTATTAATAATGGGAAAATAATTTTTGAAGTGAATCCAATTTTTGATAATTCAAACTCTATTTCTGGATTAGCTATTTTGTCATTTAAAGAATCTAAAGATTTACAAACAGATAAACAAACTAGCAATTTAGATGTAAGAAAATTATTATTAACCGTAAAACACTTTAATAGCAAGAATAAAGAACTTTTTGAAAGAGTTAACGAATTAGAAACAAATCATAAATGGTTTATTCAAAATAGCCAATCATATGAAGCGACTATAAAAACACTATATTCACATATTGATAATATTCCATATCCAATTTCATTTATTGATATGCCTACACAAAAAATAACTCTTATAAATTCTGCTTTCCAAAAAGCAATTGAAATTGATAAAAAACTAATTCTTGGTAAATCTGATTTTGAAATCTTTTCTAAGGAACATTCTGATATTTTATTATTAAAAAATGATGAGTGTATTAAAGATAAATCAATTATTGATTTTAATTTAAATGATAATATCAATATTAAACAATCTGCTTTTATGGATTTCGGAAAAAATAAGATGGTAATTGTTCGTGTTTATTATTTAAAAAACAACAAATTTAATTTGAATATTGATGAAAAAGAAAAAGAAATCTCAGCCTAAATCATATAAAATCTTTCTTTATATTATATCTACTCTTTTTGTGTTATTGCTTACTTTGTCGATATATTCATATTTTAAATTAAATCAGAACTTAGCATCAAAAGGTGATATTTTTGTTCAAATTCCATCAAATACATCTTACTCTGGTATAATCAAAATCCTTAATAAAGATAAAATTTTTCAACCAAAATGGTTATTCTCAATTTTAATAAAATCCTATTCACTTCTATTTAGCGATAAATACTATTCAGGAACATATAGATTTTCTTCAGAAAATACAAACTTACACGTCTTGAGAGCTCTATTTTCAGGTAATCAATTATATATTGTTAAAGTGACTTTTCCAGAAGGATTAAATTTAAGAGAATTTGCAGAGATAGCTCAAAAAAAGATTGGATGTGATTCTGTTGAATTTATTAAAGTTGCTACTGATAAAAAAGTCTTGACTCAATTTGGAATTTCAGCTCCATCAGCTGAAGGTTATTTGCACCCCAACACATATAATTTCTATTGGAAACAATCTGCTCTTGATATTATATCTAGATTATTGCAATTACACAATCAGGTATGGAAAGAAAAAGTAGAAAATCAACTAAAAAATACAAAATTATCAAAACACCAAATATTAACATTAGCATCAATAATTGAAGCTGAATCTCCATTACCTGAGGAAAGACCAATTATTTCTGGAGTATATCATAATCGATTAAAAATGGGAATGAAACTTGAAGCTGATCCTACTGTAAAATATCTATTTAAAGAAAAAAGAAGCAGAGTTTTATTTAAAGATTTAAAAATTGCAAGCCCTTATAATACTTATATGTATCCTGGGTTACCACCTGGTCCAATAAATTCCCCTAGCTTAAGTTCAATTTTAGCTGCAATTAATCCTGAAGTAAATAATTATATTTATTTTGTTGCTTATGGTGATGGTTCTTCTAGACATAGATTTGCAAAATCTGCTGTTCAACATATGGAAAATGTTAAAAAATTCCGAAAAGCACGAGATTGATGGTTTTAAGATAATTTAATTAAATCTACCAAATACCACCAAATTGGAACTTCACTTCCCATTCTTTTTGGTTTGTATTAATGGTATTTACATTGTTTGTTTGTTTAGTTAACTGGATAATGATATTATTTAATAACTCAGGATGCAAAACATATGGCAAAGGAATATCAATACTAAATTCGTTACTATTATTAAAATCACTCATTGTTCCCCCAACTCTCCATACAATATTTCCCAAAAGCTGGCCACTTACTTTTAATTTTGCTTTGTCCCAACTTCCACCAGATAAATCAATATCTGCACTCTGGACAACACCTGTACCCTGTAAAAGCTGAGTAAAAGATTGAGATAACAAATTAGACAACCCTGAAGTTCCCAAGTCTGCAGCAGGATTAAACCCTGTTGTTGAGGAATCAACTAATTCTGTTCTTGTTCTTCCAAAGGCAATCAATAACATTGCATCTTGTAAAATTCGGGTAGAATCACCTTTTGCTTGCTCTCCCTCAAGCCAATAATCAAATCTAATATTTGGTTTTTCTCGATTGCCAGTTATATACATCTTTACTAAAAAATTTCTTTGAGAATTTTTCAAAGTTGATTGACCAGAATATTCTGCTACCAAATCCAAACCTGGATTATCTAAAGCACCTGTAGGAAAGTTTACACTACCAGTAGTTTTAAAAGTTTTATAAAAGCTATTTAATGTTGAACCATCTTTTACCACTAACTTACCATTTAATAATCTATCTTTAGTATACCTGTTATAAGTATAATGTAATGGAACATTTTTATTCTGTGTTTCGATTTCAGTATTTAGTTTACCAATTACTCCTAAGTCCATATTGACAATAAAGCGATTCATTATTTTTATCCATAAATCGTAATTAATCAAATCTGCAAAACTAGTTTCTAATTTTCTTTTTGAAATTGGGGCTATTGAATCATTCTTAATTGCTTGAACTTTATAGTCATTTCCAATTCTTTCATATTTTACTCTTGTTTTAATTTTTGTGGAAGATTCAGTCTGAGGTAAGTTCAAATTAGCATAAATTACATTAACATCGCCATCAAGATTAGGCTCTGTCAGTGTACCGTGAAATCTGATAGGTTTTACTCCGCTACCTATTATAAAATCTCCATAGATGTCAGGTAAGGATTTTTGAGAATTATTATTCAAAACCATAAATTCTTTTGCTTTTACATTAAAGTCGAAATAGTTTGGAATAAAATTATCCATTTTAATACTTCCATAAACATTCGCTTGACCATTTGGCAAGTCTGATTGCTTATTTTTTAAAGTTATTGATTTAATATCAATACTATCCTTAATTACATCAATTTTGCCAGAAATATCATAATTCAAATTTGTTGGTTCGAGATTAAAAGAACCATTTTCGATATTTAACGAACCTTTATAATCAATTTTATCCGGCAAAAAGCCAAATAAATCAATTTTCGAATTGAGTTTGCCTTTAAAATCTTTGATAGCAGGTATTAATCCATTTGAAATTTCCAAAGGAAAGTCATTCAAGCTGACTTGAGCATTAATCTGTTTATCTGGAAAAAACCTTTCTTTAATTGACTTTAAAGACAAATCTATTGGAAATTCTTTCACATCAATTTTTATTTCGGATTTATCCTTAATAATAAAATCTGTATTACCTAAAATATTTAAATTTGAATATCGATAATTATTTGAAGCTTTTTCAATTTTTACGTTGTTAATTACTAAATCTTTAAAAGCTAAATCAAATCTTATGTCAGGATTATTAAATGAACCTCTTAATCTTAAACTCAATGAATCAAGAATTCCTTCAATATTTTCTAAGAATTGAACAGAATTTGCTGGTACAAAAGAAGAAATTTGATTTAATGGAAATTTATAAATTGTTAAACCAATTCTGTTTGAATCATTGTTTGCTAATAAACCTCGAATTCGAATGCTTTCTGCACCCTTTCTGTCCAAAATAAAAGACCTAACCCTAAAGCCATTTTTGGATATTTCAGAGTTAATAGCACCCTTATTATTCCATTCAAACCTTTTTTCATATATTAATTTTGTTGAATCAATAATAATATTTAATTTAGTTGTATCGAAATTCAGACTGCCAAGAGCAGCAATACTAAAAATATCATTAATTTTGGCTTTTGTTCTAAACTGAGCTGTATCATTTTTATAATTAATACTCAATCCAGGATCATTTATAATCAAATTATTCAAATCAATTTTATTGCTATCGCCAATAATGCTTAATTTTAGATCAGTTAATTTGGGTAATGAATCGATTAAAGGTAAATTTAATGAAGAAGAAATAATTAATGGTAAATCAGATGGCAATATTTGAAAATTAAAAGAATCTTTTTTAATACTCAATTCATCAATTTTTAATTTATTTAAATCAAATGAAGTATTATTTTCCGTAGATTTTAAAGATAAATCCAAATCTGCTTCAACGTGAAGCTTCAAATCTCCCAAAAAAGGTGTAATTGGTGATAAATCTAAAATTTGAGCTTTAATATTAATTTCTGCGGGAATATATTTAGAATTTTTCTTTAAATGAACAACATTATTTGTTGAATCAAAATCAGGAGAAATTGAATTTATTTTTTTATTAATGTAATCTACTAAATACTTTCCTTGATTTTCACCTAAAGCTACTAAATTATCAATATCATAATTTCCATTTATGTTTAATTTCAAAAATTTGGAATCAAATCTAAAATCTCTAAATTTTTCTTCTGTTTTCAAATCCATATCAAAATTAAATGGGAATAAAGAGCGATCAGAAAAATCACACTCCTGCATTTTGGTTTGACAATTCAAATTAATTCTATTGAGTAAAAAATTACTACCAGATAATACTATATCTCCTTTAAAATTAACTGGTAATGTGCTTTGCTTAAGAAACTCTGCTAAATTTATCCTATTTATAGAAATATTAAATTTATAATCTGGATTTTTAATAAATGGGTTAATATATCCATTAATTTTTAAATATTTATCATTATCATTCAATGTATATAAACTGTCACTAAATTTATTTTGTTTTACAACAAAAGTATCAATTTGAATATTACCATTAGTAATTTTTGTTTTAATTTTTAAATCAGAAAAGGAATAATCCATAATAGAACCAGCATCTACATTTAAATATAAATCAGTTTGCATATTTTTAGGATTGAACTCCTTACCTTTTATAATCGCAATACCACTTAAATCACTTGATATTCCTGAATTTCGTATAATAGTAGATAAATTCATTTTTTGCATTTTCAAATTTGCAAAATACCAATTTGGAGAACTGAATTTCAATCCAGCATCACCTTCAACAGCTCCTACTTTCGTTGAATTAACTTTGAAATCTACATAAGCTGAATCATAACTTCCTATTACGTGACAATCAATTTCAGTATTTCCAAATTCCGGTATATTTTCTAATTTAATATCTTTAAGAATTCTTGTTAAGTCTATATCATTAACAATTGAATTATAAATATTTACATCATATTTAGCCAAGTCAGTATCAATGATTTTTACTAATCTACCTTTCAATTTTAAATCGGTATTTCTTGTTTTATAATTTAAGTAATTTACTTTAAGATCTTCAAGAGTTCCGTGAATATTAGCATTTATAGTATATGTTTCACCTAAATTAAGAGGAATTTTAGCAAATTTTTGAACAAATTTTGGATTAATTTCCTCACCCTTCAAATCAAATGTGTAAAGAAAGTTCCTTAATTCCTTATCACCAATTGAAGAAAATACATTCATTGAATCTACTCTTAAATTAGCTCTTAGTAAGTGATTTGGAGCAATAATCAGTAAAGAATCTAATCTAGCCCCACCACGATTAATTCCAGCATTTGCAGTTAATTTCTCGCAAATTGTATTAGTAACAATTTCATTAAATGACAAGTTCTTAATAACTGAACTTATATCAGGACCGTTCAAATTGGCAAATGCAGATAAATGAATATTTAATTTACCAAGTTGCATATTCGAATAATCTATTATTCCATCTGTACGGTGAGTATTATTTGAATCAATCAGGTAAAAGCTTGAATTTACTAAATTTAAGTCATTTAACTTAATAAAGAAATCTGTTGGAGGTTTGGGTGGATCTTGTGATTTTTCAGATGGATTAGCAATTTTATTAACATTCCAATTTTTATCAAATCTATTTCTAAGTACTTTTAATCTAATATTATCCAATTCAATTTTATTTACGATAATTGTATCTGAAAATAATGATTTTATTGATACATCTATCATAATTTTATCACCAGAAATAACTGTATCGCCATCAGCAAATAATTTTAATTTTTCAATTTCAATTCTATCCCAATTTTTAAAAGCAAAATCATCAAAATCAATTTTTCCTTGTAATTGAGAATTTACAATTTTTATTATTACATAATTTAATTGCTGTCTTATAGGTTTTATTTGGTAATGCCCTATATTGTCATCCTGGTATTGAACATTGCTGGAC
>CAIWET010000408.1 GCA_903911805.1 uncultured Ignavibacteria bacterium
AAATTTATTATATAAATCATCATTAGTAACGTTTACTGCTTCGCTCCATTGGTTGTCACCAATTTTTTTATAAGACATAAAAACATCCGTTACTGCTAATGTATCACCAAGTATTTCGCCACCATTTAAAGTTGTTTCTTGGCTAAATACTACTGCTTTAGAATAATCTATCCATTTAGCAACTAGATATTGACCATCTGCTGTTTGAGATAACTGCATTTCGTGGTCTTTTGAGTGTCTGTCTAATGAATCTAATAAAGTTGTTACTCCAGTAGGAGCATTATCTTTAATCATCATTATATACTGTGGTGTTGTTTCTGAAACAACATACATTTTCCAAGTGCCATTTTGCTTTTGTATTTCAGCTACATATAATCTTGGATTTTGGGTTTCACCTTGATATAAATAAGCCCAACATAGATATGAATAGCTATCAGTACCTGTTACTTTGAAAGCATCACTTTGATATGAGAAAATAAAACACTTACTTGCATCTGTTGTTCCAACTGTATTACAGAATTCTGTAAATACTGTTTTTGGTAATTGATCCCAATTTGAGAAACTTTCGCCACCAGTTGATGATTTTGACACACCTAATGTTCTAACTTGGTCGTCTGTAATGAACATACTTGCTGTAGCAGAATAAATAACACCATCTTTATCAAGATCAGTATAAATATTTCCATTATAAGTTGATGAAACATCTGCTCTAAAATTTGAATTGCTCCAATATGAAGGAATTGAATTATATTCAGAAACTGCTTTAATGTCAGCTACACCAAAACCAAAGTTACAAGATGGGTTTCTAGAACTTCTAGTTAATCTTGAAGAAATATAACCAAATTCATCGGTACCATCTGTATAAACACTTGCACTTGCATCCCACCAATAATCAGAATCAGGATTTTGATCTGGTTCTCTAATATCTACATAATTTGTACCGTTGCCTTTGTCATAAAACCAATGTCTTGAAAAATCCATTGAATAATTTCCACCACTATATGACCAAAAAGTAGAAAATGCGTAAATTTTTACAGCATCAGCACTTTTAACTTTTGTTGGATTATATACAGCAAATGAAGGAAGTGTAGGAAGACCTCCCATTGACTGATAAATACTTGTATAATTACTGAATGTTTTGTAATCAGTTGTTGCTCTATATCCTAAATAGCCTGTATAGGATGCGTCAGATGTGCTTGCTTGACCATATTTTGATTCTAAAATAATGGTTGTTTTAGAAATTGGTTCGTAAGCTATTGGATTTGTATAATTACCATTAACAAAAAATGTTGGTGCTCCAACGTCACTGATTTTAGTCCAAACTGCGCCTTGAGTTTGATCATTTTTTGATGGAACTGTAATCGCATTACCATCAATATACTCGAATTTTGGTGCTTTTTTTACCAAATTTTCGGTTGCTTTAGCATCTCTGATATTTACAGAATATGCTGATGAGATTAGGAATATTCCTAAGAGAACGGTAGTAAGTATTTTTTTCATTTTACAAAACTCCTTAGTTTTATATAAAAATTT
>CAIWET010000409.1 GCA_903911805.1 uncultured Ignavibacteria bacterium
AAACCTTAAACCGTAATATCGTTTTTAATTTATTTGATTCTGTCTTTCTTGCATCAGACAATTAAATTTCTCTATGTACTTTCTTTAAGTCCCTCCCTTCAAGGAGAGGAACTTAGGGTGGGGTTTGTCGAGGACGCTTTATTTGACCTAGATTCCTGCTTTCGCAGGAATGACTAATGAAAATAATTAATGCGATACTTCACTTTGCTTGAGATTGACAGCATTAAAAAAAAGACAGGTCTAAGACCTGTCTCTACAAATATTAATTCCACTTTTTTACTTCCCCTCCTTTTATAAGGAGGGGTGGCTGACTTCTTAGTCAGACGGGGTGGTCATTTTATTTAATTAAAAAAATTAAATATTACCATTTCTCTTAATAACATCTTTTCCGATAACTAATTTTTGAATTTCAGTTGTTCCTTCAAAAATTCTGTTAATTCTAGAATCACGATACATTCTTTCGATTGGGAATTCTCTTGAATAGCCCATTCCAGCATAGATTTGCATCGCCATATCAACGCATTTATCCAATGCATCTGAGCTAACCAATTTAACCATTGCTGATTGACGTGAAGTTAATCTTTTTGCATCATAATCGAAAGCTGTTCTATAAACCAATGATTCAGTTGTATAAATTAATGTTGCCATATCAGATAACATAAATTGAATAGCTTGGAAGTTAGCAATTGGCTCGTTGAATTGTTTTCTTTCTTTAGCGTATTTGGTTGATAAAGATAATAATTCTTTACAAGCACCAAGGCAAGCTGCGCCAAGACCTAAACGTCCAGCGTCTAAAGTTTTCATTGCAATTAAGAATCCGCGACCATCTTGACCAATCATATTTTCAGCTGGAACTCTTACATTGTCAAAAGTTAATGTAGAAGTTTCAGAACCTCTAATACCCATTTTCTTTTCTTTTGCTCCTGGTTTAAAGCCTTCTGTTCCTTTTTCAACTACAAAGCAAGTAATTCCTTTAGGAGTTCTAGCAAAAACTGAGAAAATATCAGCGAAAGGACCATTAGTAATCCATAATTTTTCACCATTGATTACCCAATGTGTTCCATCGAATTCTGCTTTGGTTCTTAAATTGAAAGCATCAGAACCAGCACTTGGTTCAGTTAAAGCAAAAGCAGCAATTTTTTCACCTGAAGCTAAAGCAGGCATCCATTTTTGTTTTTGAGCTTCTGTTCCACCAAGATAAATAGCATTAGAACCGATTGAAACGTGAGCACCAATCATGGTTGCAGTTGACATACATCCTCTGCCAATTTCTTCTTGAATAATGCAATATCCAACTTCGCCAAAACCACTTCCACCAACTTCAACTGGGAATGCAGCACCTAAAAGTCCTAATTCACCAATTTGTTGTTTAATTTCTACAGGAATTTTTTCTTCTTCATCAATTTGTGCAGCAGCTGGTCTTAATACGTCATCAACGAAATTGCGAACCATATCGCGGAGCATTATTTGTTCTTCTGAAAATGTAAAATCCATTTGGAACCTTTCTTATTTATATATTAAATTAATTTTGTTTTTCGATGAAATTAAGGATGTTCTCGCCACCATCAACTCCAAGTACCTGGCCTGTAATCCAATAGAATTGGTCATCAGCAAGCATAGAAATAGCAGTTGCCACATCGCCAGGAACAGTATTTCTATTGAATGGATTATGATCTTTTGCGTGTTTAAGCATTTGTTCGAATCCAGGAATTTTTCTGGCAGCAGGAGTATCAGTTAAGCCTGCTAATATGCAATTTGCAGTGATTTTATATGGAGCAAGCTCAATAGCTAATTGACGTGTATAAGCTTCTAAAGCAGCTTTAGCGATAGAAACAGCGCCATAATTTAACATAGCTCTTTGTCCACCAATAGATGTCAATGTGAATATTCTAGAATTTTGAGCTAAGAGATCTTCTTTGAATAAATCCTGAACCCAATATAAAAGACTATTTGCCATAACGTCCATAGTCATTTCAATCTGCTTTTTAGTAACCATATTGTCGAAATCTTTATCAAAAAATGGTTTGATTGCGCCAAAAGCCAAAGAATGAAGTAATAATCTTAATTTTGGTTCATTGAGAGTAGAAAATTCTTTTTTAATCTCTTCAATAACTTCTTTTCTTCTTTTGTCGTCTGCAGCATTAACATTGTAGAATTTTGCTTCAACTCCAAATGATTTAATTTTTTCGATAATTCCATCTACTCTTGCTTTACCAGAAGCAAAATCCAAATGCACACCAAAAATATTATAACCTTTTTTTGCTAATTCGTAAGCTGTTGCTTCTCCAAATCCACTTGAGGATCCTAATATTAATGCCCAGTAATTTTTTGACTCCATTTATTCGCCTTTTATATGAATATGTAAA
>CAIWET010000410.1 GCA_903911805.1 uncultured Ignavibacteria bacterium
ATTTATAAATATTATTAAGAGAGATATTATTATGGCTATTACTCCTCAAATGGTTAAAGAATTGAGAGAAAAAACAGGCGCTGGAATGGCTGACTGTAAAAAAGCTTTAGACGAAACTAATGGCGATATGCAAACAGCTATAGAATTTTTAAGAAAAAAAGGCGCTGCTTCAAGTGAAAAAAGAGCTGATAAAGATGCTAACGAAGGTATCGTTATTGTACGTTCTTATAACAATGGAAATAGTGCTATTGTTCTTTCTATTGCTTCCGAAACTGACTTTGTTGCTCGTAACGAACAGTTTGTAAATTATGCAAATACTGTTGCTGATGCTTTAGAAGCAAATAATCCTGCTACTTTAGCTGAATTAATGGAATGCAAAACTGAAAATGATACAGTTGGCGGAATTCATAATGAAATTTTAGCTAAATTCAGCGAAAATATCAGCATTAAAGAATGGGCAAAATTATCATCTGAAGGCAGCTTTACTACTTATATTCATATGGGAAGTAAATTAGGCGTTTTATTAGAAACTTCTTTAAATAATCCTAGCGAAGAAGCTACAAAATTATTAAAAGATATTACTATGCAAATTGCTGCTATGAAACCTGGCTTTGTTTATAGAAGTGAAGTTAGCGAAGAAAAATTAGCTAAAGAAAAAGAAATCTATGTTGAGCAAGCTATCAACGAAGGTAAAAAACCTGAAATCGCTGAAAGAGTTGCAACTGGTAGAATTGATAAATTCTTCCAAGAAAACTGTTTGGTTGAACAAGCTTTCGTAAAAGATGGCAGCAAAACTGTTGCTGACGTTGTTAACGAAATTAGTAAAATTTCAGGCCAAGAAGTTAAAGTTCTTAGCTTTAGAAGAATTTTCTTAGGCGAATAATTTTAGGTAATAAGAATGATGGAACCCAAATATAAAAGAATATTGCTTAAATTAAGCGGCGAAGCCCTTATGGGCGAACAAAGTTTCGGTATTGATGCAAATACTTTAAAAGCATTTGCCGAGGAAATCGCTGAAGTTCATAATTTGGGTGTTGAAATTGGTATTGTTATCGGCGGAGGTAATATTTTCCGCGGTGTGCAAGTTGCCGCTAAAGGTATTGATAGAGTTGCAGGCGACCAAATGGGTATGCTTGCAACTGTTATCAACTGTATCGCTTTTCAGAATGCCCTTGAGACTGCTGGAGTAGATACTAGATTGCAAACTGCTATCGAAATGAACCAAATTGCTGAAGCATTTATCAGAAGAAGAGCTATCAGACATTTGCAGAAAAAAAGAGCTGTTCTTTTTGGTGCAGGTACTGGAAGCCCTTATTTCACTACCGATACAGCCGGTGTATTAAGAGCAATTGAAATTGAAGCTGACGTGATTTTAAAAGGTACTAGAGTTGATGGAATTTATGATAAAGACCCTGAAAAAGACAGCACAGCTGTTAAATATAACGAGGTTTCTTATCAGGAATGTATTAATAATAATCTTAAAGTTATGGATCAGACTGCAATCACTCTTTGCAAAGAAAATAATTTACCAATTTTAGTATTTAATATCAACCAAAAAGGCAATTTATTACGTCTTATTATGGGTGAAAATTTAGGTACTATAGTTAAAAATTAATGCTAAGGAATTATTATGGATGTTAAATCAGTTATAGAAATTTCTAGAGACCAAATGTCTAAGTCTATAGAATATACAAAATTACAGTTAGGAAAAGTAAGAACCGGAAGAGCTACTGCTTCTTTAGTTGATGGCATTAAAGCTATTTATTATGGTAATCCTACTCCAATTTCTCAGATGGCTAATATTTCTGTGCCAGATGCCAGAACTATTGTTATTCAGCCTTGGGACAGAACTACTCTTCAGCCAATCGAAAAAGCAATTCAATCTGCTGACTTAGGATTTAATCCTCAGAACGATGGCAATATTATTAGAGTTCCTGTGCCACCGCTAACTGAAGAAAGAAGAAAAGAATACGTTAAAATTTGCAAAAAATATGCTGAAGAAGGCAAAGTTGCAATTCGTAACATTAGAAGAGAACAAGTTGATGCTTTAAAGAAATTAGAAAAAGATAAGGCTATCTCAGAAGATGAAAGAAAAAAAGGCGAAGAAGAAGTACAAAAAGTTACTGATGAATTCGTTAGAAAAGTGGATGAATACTTGAACCACAAAGAAAAAGAATTAATGGAAGATTAGTATTAATTACTAATTAAGAGTTTTAAGAAGCGGTCAGATTTTGATCGCTTTTTTTTATTTAATTGAAAAGTGTTTCATTGTTAATAATCGATTTAGCCCATTCAAAAACTCTTAGTGCAATCTGATATGCATTGAAATAATCAACTGAAGTGATCTTTTCATAATTTCCTGGATATCTCATTTCGACTGCATAATCTGTTAGAATAACTGACTCTAAAACAAATTCTGGAAAAAAGTTAATCTTTTCTTTTAATAAGTTTATTAATAAATTTATGGAATGGGTCTTTGGGAATTCAATATTATTACTTATTAATAATGCCTTTAGAGACTTTTCTACACATTGATGACAATCAAAACATAAATCCTCTAGTAAAATTTTCGGAGAATCTTTGCCTATTCTAGCTCTTTCCAAATTACTTTCAGCTCGATTTATCCATTCATAAACATCGTTATTATAATTTTTCATATAATAACTTTCCGTAAGTGGCTATTTCTTTATAAATCATATATGGATTAGATTTATTCATTTCAAAGCTGATTGAATCATCAATAATAAAATCAACAGCAATACTTTTATTAATTAATAATTTATAAAGTTGCTGAGTTAATTGTCTTTTATTGATTAGATTGTTTTTAATTACGAATACATCATAATCACTGAATTCAGAATTAGTATTATTTGCTCGTGAGCCAAATAATATTATTTTATCTGGAGAAATCTCTTGCTTGATTTCTTCTAATAATTCTTCA
>CAIWET010000411.1 GCA_903911805.1 uncultured Ignavibacteria bacterium
CAATTGATTCCTCATCAATTAATTCATTTGAAATTGAATTATTATAGTTAATAATTTTGCTAGCATCAAAACTTAATACTTTATTTGCATAAGTATTAAAATTAATCAAACAAAAAGCAAAAATTACATAAATCAATGATTTCATTTTATTTACTATATTTTCTTAATAAATTTATTGTCGCTTTTATATCTTTTGGATATTCAGATATAAAATTCATTTCTTCATTTGTACTTGGGTGTTTTATTCCAAGTTCATAGGAATGCATTGATACTCTTGAAATAATCGGCTTTTCTTCCTGATGCTTTCCTTTATGATATTTTCTTTTTACTGACGATAAAAAGAAAGCAGTTCCACCACCATAAATTTCATCAACTAATAAACTATGTCCCATTGCTCCGCAATGAACTCTGATTTGATGATGTCTTCCAGTAATTAACTCGCAATGCAATAGTGTAGCATTTTTAAATCTCTCAATTACTTTTACAAGAGTTTTTGAATCCTTACCACGAGCACTTGGAATAGATAAACTAGGATTTGTTGGATCTGAAATAATTGGAATATCAATTTCTATCTCATCTTTTCTAAAAATACCATTTACGATTACGTGATAAACTCTTTTTGGGAGATTATCCTGAAATTGCATCGATAAATTTCTGTGAGAGTCCGCATCTTTTGCAAAAATCATTACTCCACTTGTTTCTTTATCCAATCTGTGGACAATGAAAATCTGTCCATATTTTTCGGCTAAAATTGTCTTTAAGTTTGGAATATCTTTTCTGTATCTATCAGGAATAGATAACATACCAGCTTGCTTGTCAATAATAACAATGAAATCATCTTCATAAAGAATATTTATTTTTGTAGATACCATTAAAAACCTACTTCGCCAGAAGCTGATAAATAAGTATTTTGCATCAACATTGCGATTGTCATCGGTCCAACGCCTCCAGGTACTGGTGTTATTGCAGAACACATATCTTTAACCCCTTCAAAATCCACATCTCCAACAAGTCTTTGACCACTTTTTTTAGTTGAGTCTGGAATTGAATTAATTCCAACATCTATAATAACAACGCCTTCTTTGATATTCTCTTTTCTGATAAGATTTGGAACACCAATAGCAGTAATAAGAATATCAGCATCTAAAGTATATTTAGAAATATCTTTTGCTCCAGTATGGCAAATAGTTACAATTCCATTAGCAAAATCTCTTTTTTGATAAAGTAAATTTGCAATTGGTTTTCCAACAATATTACTTCTTCCAATAACTACAACGTGCTTTCCTTTAACATCAATATCATATCGCTTGATTAGCTCTACAATGCCAGCAGGTGTACAAGAGACGAAACCAGGCAATCCAATAACCAAACGACCAAAATTTTCAGGATGGAAGCCATCTACGTCTTTTCTTGGAGATATCGCCATAATCACTTTGTTTTCGTCAATATGTTTAGGTAATGGCAATTGAACAAGAATACCGTGAATTTCAGGATCGTTATTCCATTTTTTTATATATTCTAATACTTCTTCCTCAGAAGCAGTATCAGGAAGTTTAACAACCAAAGAATGATATCCTAATTCTTTGCTAACTCTTTCTTTGGAACCAACATAAACTTTAGAAGCTGGATTATCACCAACAAGTAATAAAGCTAAACCGGGAGTTATTCCTTTTTCCGATTTTAATAATTCAGTTTTAACAGCAAGCTCTTGCTTGATTTGTTCTGATACGGCTTTGCCGTCGATTATCTTCGTCATATTAATTTAAATCTATTTTTCTACAAAATTCAAAATTA
>CAIWET010000412.1 GCA_903911805.1 uncultured Ignavibacteria bacterium
TAGAAAATGAACATTTTTTGTAAAATTTATTTAAAAAAAATTCTCGTTATTGTTAGGAATACCTAATATTATTATTTACTTATGCATTTATCTTATTTCTAACAATTTACTTCATTCTATATATTGTGATTTACTTGATATTTATTGATTCTTCATTATATATCAACAACATATCAGTTACATATATCAATTTGTACTTTAGTGTGAAAGTACAAATTGTTATTTTTGAATATAGTAAGTTTTACAATAACGTTTAGGAATTTATGAAAACTAAGTACAAAATTATTTCACTTTTAGTGGTTGTAGGATTAGCATTAACAGCTTTGTTTGCATTCCCAACTATTACAGGAACTCTCACCAGTAGAGCTCTAACCTTTTCAAAAGTAAAAGGAACTGCTTTAGTTCCTGCAAAAATGATAGTATTACCAGGCGATTCAGTTTATTTGTCAGGTATCGAAATCAACGGAACCTGGTCAGTTGGAAAACCTTGGCCTTATCAAGCTATTGCTTGGTTGCAAGATAAAACTTCAGACAATCCATTGGCATCATTGGATTGGACAGGTATAACTATTGATTCTACTTGGGCTTGCTCAGATTTAGGTAGTGGCGTTGGTAAATATACAATCAGCAAAAAATATACTCAGGAATATTTAAACGGTGGTTGGACTAATGCAGCTTTAACTGGATTTTTAGCAAAAAATAGTGCTTATTCAGTAGAAGTATATTCTGTGAAATCAGGAACTCCTACTTTATTAAAAACTTTGAACTTCGACAAAGCAAAAGGAGATACTAACTTTTCAAGAGCATTATATGAAGTATCATATGTTGCTGAAGGTAGAGGATCTTATCCTATTAATGCAGCAAAAAGACCTGATTCATTGGTAAGTGCAACTGTTGCTTCTAGAGTTTATTTAAGAAATGGAATGTCTGATGCTTGGTTTACTATTCCAACAGGCGCAGATTCATTAAGATATACATTCAAATCAAAAGATGGAGCATTTGCATCCGTTTCTCAAGCACTTCAATTCTTAACAAGTGATGAAGTTGGTTGCGAACCAGAAGTAAAAGTTTTAACTCCAATGCCATCTCAAGGATTTTACAATCCTGGTGATACGTTAGAAATTCAAATTGATTTAAAAAATAATGCTGGTACAGTTTTAGATTGGGTTACTAATGGAGCTAATTTAGGCTTACCAAGAATTGAAGTATTATTATCAGGTCCAAAAGATGATTATTATCAAATCTTTACAAATAGATACATCTATAATGGAGCTAGTGGTTTTTCATATGATTCTGTTATGAAAGCAAAATATAATAGCAATAAAGTTAAAATGATAATTCCTAAAACTTTACCTAACGGTCCTGGCACATATACAATTTTTGTTGGTGCAAGAAGAACTTTAGGAGCTAATTACCAAAAAGTATTATTAACAGACGTTCAAATTGGTTCTACTACAGTTCAAAAATTAAACTTTACTAGCCAGGATCCAACAAAATCTTGTTCAAAATGCCACGGTATTGATGGTCCAGTATTGCATCACGCTGCAAGTGGAGTTGAAGAATGCTTACCTTGCCATACAAAAACATTTAGATCTGGTTTCGGATTTGATGAAATTGCTCACGGATATCATCATATTTATACAAACGATTTAGAACACGAAAAGCTTCCAGTTGAAAGCTGTACACAGTGCCATTTAAATGGTTCAGAAAACAAATTCGGTAAAGAAGCGCCAACAGCTTGTGGAGCTTGTCATCCAGTTATTCCTTTTATGCCTTTAGATCACGCTACAACAGCACCATTATATAATGCTTCTGGAATGGGTTGTAATAATTCAAATTGTCACGCAAATGGCGGTATGGGTGTATTTAAAACCATCACTGAAACTCACTCTGGATTAGCAGCTAAATATACTGGTGGCAAAGTTACAGCAAAGAAAATTGCTTATGACTTAGCTATCGATTCATTTGATGATGCAGTATGGAATAAAGCTGAAGCAATTACCAATAAAGATGGTGTAAAATTACAATTCTTCTATTCAGATAACAATTTATTTGTTAGAGCTGAATGGGAAGATGGACATCAAAACTTTGGTGGAAAAGCAGTTGGTTCAATGAGTCAAACAAGAAATCAATGGTCATTTGACGGAACAACCTGGACAAAATCAGGAAACGAAGATAGATTAGCTTTCTTATGGGCAATGACAAGTTCTTATGGAGCATCTTGCTCACAGAGCTGTCACGGATACAGCTATTTCTCACCTGCTGGACACGGAACAGTGGACGGAAGAATGGACAACTGGCATTGGAAAGCTCAAAGAACTATGCCTATCGATTATGTAGATGATGGATATTGGGACAACGCAGGTAGAAAATCTGATGTAGCTACTGGATCATTCGGTACTGACAACCAAAATACTGCTGGCACAAGACCTTCATTAATGGCTATTGATCCACTTAACAATACAAAACCTTATGTCTTATTAAGTGAAACTGTTGCTTTTGATTCAACAAAATTCAAAGCTGGCGACAAAATATTCGGATATGCAGTTAATGATGCAACTACACCTGCTATCTCTGGTTCTAGAGCAGACGTTAGATCTAAAGCTAGATTCAATGAAACTACTAAAAAATGGACTGTAATCTTCAAAAGAGCTTTAAATACAGGTAACACAGATGATGCAGTATTTGATATTGCAAAAACAATAGATTTTACTTGTGCAAAAATGGATAATGAAGGTTCAAAACACGCTGCTCAAGGATTTGACATTGGAGTTTATACATTATCATTCTCTAAAGAAGTTGTTTCAGTTGAAAAAGCAGTTAATCCTGTTACAAACATCAATGTTTATCCTAACCCAGTTAAAGAAAATTCAGTATTAGCAATCACAGTTACAAGACCAGAAGTTGTTAATGTTTATTTAACTGATATTAAAGGTAACATAGTAGCAGTAATCAATAATAAAATGTTAAATGCTGGAGATTATCAATTACCAATGAATTTATCTTCATTAGCATCAGGTGTTTATTATTGCAGAATTTACTTTAATGACCAAATGATTGTTAAACCTATCGTTTATTTCAAATAAGCCTTAGAAAATAATTATTTTTCAAATAAAGCTCCGAAGAAATTCGGGGCTTTTTTTCTAAATACTATCTCTTTATTACTATTTTCTTAATTATAAATTTATCACTTTCGCAATCTTCGATTTTTAAGAAATAAACACCATTTGATATTCCTTCTGTAGAAAATTGGTTTAGTGCATTTGTTTTAACTTCTTTATTAAATAATTCTTCTGATTTTAGTGTGAGTAATTTTACTTTTACTTTTTTGCAAATATCAGAATTGATTTCAATATTTATTAATTCTTCAACTGGGTTTGGATAATATCGA
The DNA here is from genome assembly GCA_903911805.1 of uncultured Ignavibacteria bacterium. Taxonomy (GTDB): domain Bacteria; phylum Bacteroidota; class Ignavibacteria; order Kapaibacteriales; family UBA2268; genus CAIWET01. The sequence continues at coordinate 3,392 of CAIWET010000412.1, forward strand.
ATTGATAAATCAGTAGTGTTTGATTCAGTTGGTTCATTAATTTCAATAATTTTTTCTTGTTTCCAATCTAAAGTTTCTAAAACAATTTCTTTTTTGCAAATTAATTTACCGTCTTCATCTTTTAAATAGGCAACAAGGGTATCTTTACTTCTTCCATTAGATTTATCCATTGAAATTTTGCCAATATTTGTAAAATTAGTTAAATTTAATTTCTTTTCTTTCTTATCTTTTGTCAATTTTGCTAATACTTTTGTATCAAATTTTCTAACTAAACTTATTTCACATACAGCACAATCAGTTGTATTCTGTTTAGCAAATACATTGAATTTGCCAGATAATTGCCCATCTTCTGTTGTTTCTGCAGCATATAAATCAATATTGTCGCAACAAGATGTGGAACTTCTCATTTGATAACCACAAGTGCAATCTCCTTCAAAACTATCATCATCATCACAATGTGGATAAATTTCTTGAACTCTTCTGCCAAATTGATAATTTACCGTAAAATGCTCATCACAGTCAATTCGGAAAGTTCCTAATTCAACTGTCTGAGAATTTACTAAAGAATCTAATCTGATAAAAACTGAACTATCTGATGGGGTGAATGTTGTATTAAAATTAGAATTAAAAGTTAAAAAAGATGGTGTTCGGTCTGATTTAATTATAGCTTTTATATCAATTGTGTCAATTCTCCATCCAGAAGTAGAAGTTACCTTTAAAACATAATAACAGGAATCCCAGCGATTACTATCTTTTTCTACAGTGAAAACTAAATCCGGTTTAATATCAAAGCAAGTTAAATCTGGTTGAATAATAATATCTAGAATATTTTTCCATCTAACTTTTACTATTTTTCCTTGACCTGGTAGTAGTTTAGAAATTAATGTTCCATTAGGTCTAATTGTTGTATCTATTTTGTGATAATATTTTGGTTGAGTCCAATAATAATTTATCGAATCACTAAAATATGGAGTACCAACTCCAAGTTCTTGAATAATCAAATAATGAATTTCGTCTAAAATTGATCCAAGATAATTAGGCGGAGTATAAGGCAAATTAAATGGAATATTAATTTGTCTTGCTCCCATCCTTTTCCAAAATTGATTTTGCCAGTAATTTTTTGACATTTTGTTTCCATTTATTCTGTTCATTCCTTTTACTACTGCATCATCAAATTCAGCTGTGGAATAAAATCGTAAAGTATCATTTTCCAATATTAAGGGATTAGTACGCCTATTTGCATATCCCAAATACCAGCTTTTTGTCATATTAGAATCACTTGTATGAGATAGCAAAGTTAAATCAAAAAATGATGAGTCTCTTGGTTCTATCGAATCTTTTGGATTTGGTACACCATATTTAAATAATCTTCTTGTTGTTATTTTATTTGTATCAATAAAGTTACCTAATATGAAATTATTATTAGTATGTTTTGGATGTTGATTATACCAAATTTTATAGCCATGCGCGTAAAATGACTGTAACTTTAATTTCATCAATATAGAATCATTGATTGTTATCCAATCGTGGAGCTTTCTTGTTTCTAACCTTAGGCTTTTACGGCCCATATAAATACGTTCTTTAGGAATTCCAAGAGTATTTGCAACATTTGATAAATTATTTAGATTACCTTGAAGAATGGTCAATTTATCCAAATTATAATGTTCACCAAATTGACTATAAAAATCTGATCCAGTTGAATCGTGTTTTATGAAATCCCAAGAATTTAGATTCATTAAATATTGATAAATTGTTGAATTTGTATCAAGTATGTCAAAATCATTTAATTGAGGTTTTGGTTTATTAAATACCATTTTATTATTATATAATGATGAATCACCACCACCACTTAAGGCTCCATCGTATAAAATCCCTTTCCCGCCGACTAAAATCGGTAAAATGGAATAATATTTAAATTCTTCCCCGGTCAATGGTCTTTGGATTTGATAATAACGATAATTTGCATTTGAACTATCATAGTTCCACCAAGTATGTGTAAATAATTGTCCCCACCAATTTTTATCAGAATATATAAATTTATTACTCAATGTATCAATAAATTTATAACCATAATTTTCTATGCAATTCAGTGATGAAACTCGATTTGAGTTGCTGCCTAGATTTAAAAACCTTTTATATCTTGTATCATCATTTGGATTAGTTCTAAAATAATTTATGGGAAATAATGTATCAATGTGAACAATAAAAGATTCGTAATTTGATTTTTTATCTAATGTATTTGCTTTAAATTCAACCCATCCAGTATGATGAATTATCGTATCTAATCCTAAAAATCCACTTACTAAACCAAAACTTCGTTCTAAATTTGCAGAATCTTCAACTAAATTTCTTGTATAAGGATTAGCTACAATATTTCCCATACCCATTAATCCGAACCATCTATCTGGTGGATTTACATAACGTCTGTAATGGTCTGGATATATTGGTAAAACTTCACTTGTTCCTATATTTCCTATAAGTTTATTAAAATATCTTTCGGCTTGCCAATTGAATAAACTTCCTTCAATAATAGTATTAAATCTAAAAATTTTTGAACCTGGACTTTTGGCTATGAAATCACTTGAAGTAAAGCGTGATGTAATATTTTGTATATCTGCAGTTAATGCTGAATCTAGGTCACCATTTAAAAGTCTCTCAGCATTAAGTGTATTTAATCTCACATAATTGATTTGAATTGGTAAATTGCCTTTATATGTTACTTTTATATTGATTTTGTCAATGCAACTATTAGTGTCACTCATATTCTTTTTAAGAATTGGATTTTTAGTTATGAAACCAGTATTATCCATAATAAATTTTGCTTTTAATGTTATATCTGTTTGATTGATTGGAATCATATTCTTAGTAATAGCAATTTTATTTGTCTGTGTTGAAACATATGTATCTTGCCTTGATATTCCTCTTCTTAAATGGTTTGTATCATTTAAGTTCGGTTTTGGAACAGTAGCAAAATTAATTTTTTTGTTTGAATCAATCCAATTACTGTGTTGTACTATAATTGGTAATTCTATTACTAAAACCGTATCAGTTCCAACAGAATTATCAATTCCATTCCTTCTCATATTTATTGTTAAATACATCTGTTGGCAAAGATAATCATTGTTTATTCCAATTTCATTTACATCAGTTTTAAACCCATGCATATAAATCTGATTATCGGGCCAAGGATCAGAAAGAATTACTTGATTATTTAATGTGCTGCCAATCAAAAGACTATATCCAGTTGTATCTCCTAGAATATGCTTAAATCCAAATACATTATTTGTTGTATCTCCTGTTCTAATTATTAATCTCTCAGGATTTAATGAATCTATTTTTAGAACTGGAGAATATTGAATTGATCGTGCATTTAACCTGCTTCCATCATCAGCGTGAGAGTAATTTCCTGGCTTAATTACTAACATTGTGTTATTTTGAATTAGATTAACATCCCAATTATGATTACAATAAATGTCAACTTGGTTTATTAAAAGTGCTTCATTTATCTTTTTCTTAGAATCCCAATGCCATCCTTTTAAAAAATGTTTCTGTTGATAATTTGTATCACTTGAATTGAATATTATGACTTTACTTGAATCATTATTGACAAAAGAATACTGATTTGGTTCATAATCTTGTGAATAAATTAAGGTAGAATATAAAATTCCAATTAGAAATAATATCTTTTTCATATTTTACCTCTGTATTAATATTTTTTGAGAAATATTTATACTTTTAGAAGTCAATTGCAAGATATAAGAACCATTTAATACAAATTTTGGTAGTATTACTTTATTTGTACCAATATTTAGAAACATAGAATTTTTAAAAACTTCTTTACCTTGTAAATCATATAATATGAAAGCTATACTTTCATTGATATTTGATTTATTTTCTATAAGAATTAAATCTTTAATATTTGATATTGAAATGTTTTGTGTATTTAGATCAGTTACACTAACTGTTTTTGGTTTTAATAATGCTTTTCCTGTGAATATTAGATTATTTGTGTTTGTTGCTATGTAATGCGTAATTACATTGAATTCTTGCTTTAATATTTTGGTATTAATACTAATTAATTTTAAACTAAATGTAAATGGTACATTATCAAAATAAAAGAAAATAAAGTAATCATTATTCATTTCTATAGAAGATATTGGTCTTGTGTCGTATTCTGATGAATTTATAGCTTCATTCATATCTGATGTATTGAAAAAAAATGATTTTTCTGGAGTAGGGGTTGTTATAAAAACAAATTTATCATCTAATGAAAAATTCAAATTATAAAAAGATGCATTCTGGCTACAACCCTTTAATTCAGTTCTTTTTATTTCTGTTAAAGTCTCTGTATCCCATAGAGTGAGGTAGTATTTAGAACCACTTATGGAAGCTGTGGCAAACATTTTGCCGTTGTGGGAGAGTTTCGTCAATATTACATTTTGATTTGTTGTAATAGATTTTAGTTCTTTCTGTGTTTTAAAATCTAATAAAATTAATCTATCATTTTCTGTAGTAATTCTCTTTACTGCTACATATTTACTCTCATCATTAGTAATATCTAATCCACCATAAACATCATTAAATTGAAAATATGCTTTTTCAGTTTTGGTATCCCAAACATTATAGTATTGTCCGCAAATCCCAATTAAATAATTACCAGAATTTGATAAATAGAAATTTCCATAAAATTCTGACCCATTTTGTTTAAATCCACTATTATCAAAAGTAGAAACAAAACTACCGTCAATTGAACGATATTTGTTGATAGTATTGCCAACAGCAACATAAATAAATTCTCCATCTTTAGAGAATTGAGCATATGAGCCACCAATATCTTTTTCCCA
>CAIWET010000413.1 GCA_903911805.1 uncultured Ignavibacteria bacterium
AAATAAAAAAAATGAAAAAAATAATTTTAAATATCGCAATGATGCTTTTTCTGACTCTTACCTGCAACTCGCAGGTATGGGAAAAGCTTACTAATATTCCTGCTCCATACAATTCAAATTATTGGTTGGATGTGATGTTTCTTAAATCTAATCCAAATTATGGATGGATTTGTGGCTTTAATGGCAGAGTGTTAAGGTCAACTGATGGCGGAAATACTTGGACAGGAACAACAATTTCTGTTGCCGACCACTTAGAAAGTATCAATTTTACCAGCACTTCAGTCGGTTATGTTTCAGGACCATCTGGTGTTTATAAATCAACTGATGGTGGAGCTTCATTCACAAGTATTACTCCAGTAGGGGCTTTCCAATTATGGGGAAATTATTTTGTTGATGATAATTACGGAATAGTTGTTGGTGGCGGATGTGGCGATAATACTCAAAGATTTTGGAGAACTACTGACGGAGGAACCACTTGGACTGTTTTCACAGGAAACGAACCAAATAGTGGAATGACTCACGTTTTACTTTATAGCACTTCCGGAATTGGTTATGCATCAAGTAGTGGAAAAATCTGGAAAACTACAGATGGTGGAATTACTTGGTCAATATTTTCAACTACAGGTATCAATCTTTGGCAAGAGAGCATTGATAATATTGCTGGTTCATTTATAGTGCCATATTCTGGAACAACTTGCTCAGGCGGTGGAACAGCCGGAGGAATGCGTTTCTCGACAGATGCAGGTGCTAGCTGGAACCTTTGGAATACAGGTCAGCCAATGTTTGGAACAAAATTATTAACAGACCAAAAAGCTTGGGCAGTTGGTTATAGAGGTTCGGTATATTACACAACAAATGGCGGACTCACTTGGATAAACAGAAATTGTGGAATCGAAAATGAAGATGATTTAGATGATTGCTTTTTCTTTGATGAGAATAATGGATTCGCTGTCGGAGAAAATATTTATCGTTTAGGACTAAGCAAAATACTATATTCTAAAAATGAATTAAAATTTTCTTTTGCTTGCATCCCGGACGAAACTTACGATACTTTAAAAATTATCAATAAATCATTCTTTTCATCTAACTTTACAGTTGATTTACTTTCAGGCTCAATTACTGATTATCAGCTTTTAACTCCGAATAGCCCATTTACGATTGGACCTTGCGATTCGACAATTATAATTATTAAATTTCATCCTACTTCAACAGGAGTAAAAAATGCCGTTTTAAGAATAATTGCAAATGGCACGAATTATAAGGATTTTAATTTGTCCGGAACTGGATTAAAATCTACAGCTCAAAATCAAACTGGAGATGTGATATTAGATAAAATGAGATGTGGTACTAAAAAAGATACATCTGTTGTATGGTCTTGCGATAACGATTTAGAAGAGCTTACAAATTTATCAATATTATCCGGAACTGGAATTTATTGTAATACGATATTTCCATTAAAATTGACAAAAAATGGCAATAAGATTGATTTTACGATTGTTGCTAAAGATACCGGCTGGAGTAATTGTACTTTTAAAGTAGTATTAGAGCCCTGCGGAAAAGAATATGTAATGAACTTCAGAGTTTACGGCATTTCTCCAATTATAAATACAGTATCTCCAAGAAATATCTTCGATTTCTGCAAAGCTGAGCAATTAGACACTATGCCCGTATGGAATACTGGAAACGATGATTTGATTATAAACAACGCCTATTTTTTAAATCCAAATTTCAAAGTTATTGGATTATTGGGCAAAAAGTATTTTCCAGATACAATCAAGGTTGGAAAGTATGACAGCTTAGTTGTTAAGTTTATCCCTCCATATACAGGAAAAGTATCTGCTCCACTGACAATCATTAATAATGACTCAACTAAAACTTTTGGCAATAAAAATCCATTAATCGTAAATTATTTTGGAGAATATTATTTAACTGATCTAAAGGCAAGAGATTCGATTTTTGATTTTGGTGATATTTGCATTAATGATTCTAAAGAATTAAGCACAACAATTATAAATAAAGGAAATTTAAAAGCATTTTTTCGATTAAAAAAAGTAAATCCGGATTTTGATATTTATTCAGCTCCAAACGATTTTCCAATACCTTTGGGAAATAATGATTCTGCTAAAATATTTATAAAATTTGCACCCAAAAAAGTTGGAAATTATTTAGATTCATTGATTGTATATTCCGACGAATGCGGACAATCCTTTAAGCTGATTGTAAAAGGAAGAGCTGTTTCTGCAGATGCTTATGTAGTTCCTGATCCATTGTCCATCCTATTACAATCAAACATAAATAGAAATGATACCATTTCACTTAAATCTTTATCTGATATAAATTTAAAAGTAAAAAAAGTATCAATTAAACCAACAACTCCAACTCTTACTTTCAATTATACACTTCCCGAAGGCGATATTTTGAAAGCAAAAGATAGTTTAAAAGTTGCTTTGAGCTTCATCTCCACAAAAGATGAAATACTGAATCTACAACTTTGTATTGAACTTGAGGGACTTTGCTCAACCGAGATTTGCGTTCCATTGAAAATCATCACTATGAGCAATTGGACTGAAATGGACAAAGATACAATTGATTTTGGAACAATTAGATGCGATAATGATACATTAAATCATAAATATTTTGATGTTAATTTAAGTAATCTTGGGCAAACAAATGATACTGTAACTAGTATTACTTTTGCTAAATCGAATTCAAAATTCAATTTAGTTGGTAGCTGGTCTTTGCCATATATTCTCAAATCGAAAGAGAAAATCAGAATTGTAATCGATTTCAATTCCAAACAAGATGGTATATTTGAAGATTCGATTATTGTGATTACCAAAAATTTTGCAAAACCTTTTATATGCTATTTAAAAGGAAACAAGCAGATATCAAATATAGCGTTGGGTGCAACAACGATTGATTTTGGTAAATTTGAGCATTGCCAATTTGATTCAACTTTAAAATTCACATTTTATAATAATAGTATTTTGCCTGATAGCGTTACGATAATCAGGAATAATCCTTTGGCTGAAATCTCGATTTTGGAAAACTATTCATTCGAAATTTTGGGTAAAGATTCTGCCAAAATCAGTATAAAACTAAATCCTGGTTTGTCCTCTAAATTAGGAATAAGCACTGAGAGAATATTTGTAAAATTGCCTTGCAATGCAATCGCATATTTTGATGTTTCTTATGAATTAATAGCCCCAAAACTTCTGATTACTCCACAAGAATTGGATTATGGAATCCTTTGGATTGGCGACAGCATTACAAAATCTTTCAATATTTCGAATCCTACAAAATACGACATAACTGTTACTGATATTTTCACTCAGCCAAGATATTCATATTATGAAATATCTCAAAAAACGCCATTTTTAATGTTGGCTAATAGCTCAAAGGATATTGATGTAAAATTCAAGTCTGAGATTCAGGGCGACTATAAGGCACAATTAAGAGTGCAATACCAATCAAAATGTATTGATTCGAGCGATATTTCACTCAAAGCAATTTCACCAAAAGAAGAATATAAGATTAATTTTGAAACAGGTGATTATAAAATCAAACCTGGCGAAGGATTGGTAATTGAGTCAGTTTTAAAAGATTCTGTTTATAAATTATTGCCTGATGAAATTGAATTCACTTATGCTTATGATGAATATCTTTTTATGCCTGGAGAAGTAAAATACTTGTCTGATGGCGCAATTTACAATGTTCCATTCACCAATAATATTGGCAAATTGACATTTAGAATTTCAGGCGACCACGCAAGAAAATTCTTTGCAAAAGCTGATACCTGTATATTTATTTCGGGTATAACTTTGCTCTCATATCCTAGATATACACCAATTGAAATATCATCATTAAAGATAATCAATTCAAATAATTACGTATTAACTCAGAAAAAAGGAAGTCTTGAGATAATTGATTTTTGCTATAAAACCGCTGAAAATCGAATTATCTTAATGCCTGAATACACCATTATATCAGTTAATCAAGATAATTCAAATTGCAAAATTAGAATTAAATCTGACAGAGAATTCGAAACAGAATATATGTTTTATGACATTTTAGCTGATAAATGTCTTAATTCGAAAATCAAAATTGAATCAGGCACAAATGATATCAAGATTGATGTCTCTAATCTTCCAGCAGGAGTGTATTTCATCAAAATTGGCAATAAATTTGAGAAATTTGTAAAATTTTAATGCTTTATTTTAGATTTATTTTTTAAAAATCCTACAATATTTTAATAATATTGCAAAATAGATTATTTTTTTCTTGGTAATCGGATAAAAAATTCCGATTTTCGTATAAGTATTTTTTACTGATTTGGAAAAAATGTATGGATGATCAAAAAAACTTAAATAACTCAAAGATAGTAAATATCTTTAGAGATGCCTTCAATTCTAAGTTTAGATGGATTATCATTATTTTATCTGGTTCATTAATTGGATTACTTTTTACAAATATTTATATTTCAAGAGCATTTTCGTATCTTTCTGATGACCCCAAAGTGTGCATCAATTGTCATATTATGTTTCCTCAATATGCAACTTGGAACCACAGCAGTCACAGAGAGCGAGCTACCTGCAATGATTGCCACGTACCTCACGAGAATATCTTCAAGAAATATTTATTTAAAGCTCAAGATGGTTTGCGACACGCCACAATGTTTACATTGAGACTTGAGCCACAAGTAATTCATATTAAAGATGCTGGAAAAGGGGTGGTCCAACAAAACTGTATCAGATGTCATTCAAAAACTGTGGATGGTGTTTCTCCAGTTTATGTAACAGCAAGCAACGCCAAACACGGCGAAGGGCTTCTTTGTTGGCAATGCCATAGAGAAGTGCCACACGGCAGAGTTCGTTCAGAATCTGCTACTCCTAATGCAATTGTGCCGGGGTTAAGTCCGGTAATTCCTGATTGGATTTCAAACAAAAAATAAGTTAATTAAATTTTTAGGTGTTATATGTCAGAAAAAATTAAAAAATCTACTTGGATAATGATAGTTGTAGTTGCAGTTGTAGTGTTTATTGCAGGTTTATTTACTGCTTCGATTGTCGAAAGAAGAGGAGAAACAATTACAAAACTTCAACCAATTAAAGAGTTGCCAGAATGGGAACCACGCAATGAAGAATGGGGCAAGAATTACCCTCTAGAATACGAATCATATATGAAAATGCTTGATACTAACTTCAGAAGCAAATATGCTGGTTCGGCTAAAATTGATTATTTAGAAGATTATCCAGAATTAGTAATTTTATGGGCTGGATATGCTTTTTCTAAAGAATATAATCAAGCAAGAGGACACGCTTTTGCAGTAAAAGATATCAGAAATATTTTAAGAACTGGTGGAGCTGCTGAGCATCCACAACCCGCCACCTGTTGGTCTTGCAAAAGCCCAGATGTCCCAAGAATGATGGCAAAAATGGGTGTTGCTGAATTTTATAAAGCAAAGTGGTTCGAAACAGGTGCTGAGATTGTAAATCCGATTGGTTGTCAGGATTGTCACGATCCTAAAACAATGAACTTGAAAATTTCGAGACCAGCTTTAGTTGAAGCACTCGAAAGAAGAGGCAAAAAAATGACTGATGTAACTCATCAAGAAATGCGTTCATTAGTGTGTGCTCAATGTCACGTAGAATATTTCTTTAAAGGTGAGGGTAAATATTTAACTTTCCCTTGGGATAAAGGATTTAGTGCTGACTCAATGGAAGCTTATTATGATGAAATTCAGTTTACAGATTTCACTCATAAATTAAGTAAAACTCCAATTATCAAAGCACAACATCCAGACTATGAATTATATATGACTGGTATTCACGCAAAAAGAGGAGTAGCTTGTGCTGATTGTCATATGCCATATAAAGTTGAGGGTGGAGTTAAATATTCAGATCACCATATCCAAAGTCCATTAAATAATATGGCTAATGCTTGTCAGGTTTGCCATAAAGAATCAGAGGCTACATTAACTCAAGATGTTTATGACCGTCAGGACAGAGTAATGGAATTAAGAAGATCATTAGAAAAATCACTTGCTGCAGCTCATTTAGAGGCTGAAGCTGCTTGGAAAAATGGAGCTACTGAGGATGAAATGAAGCCAGTATTGAAATTTATCCGTCAAGCACAATGGAGATGGGATTGGGTTGCTGCTGCTAATGGTGTAGGATTTCACTCTCCGGTTGAAGCATTAAGAGTGCTTGGTAATGGTATTGAAAGAAGCGAAAAAGCTCGTGGTTTGATAAGTGTTGTATTTACAAAACACGGCGTTGCTTTACCTTATGTATTGCCAGATGTATCTACAAAAGAAAAAGCACAAAAATATATTGGTTTAGATATGGAAAAACTTCGCAATGACAAAAAAGAACTTTTAGATAAAATTATTCCAGAATGGGATAAAAAAGCAGAAGCTCGTCAAGGAAGTTTAAAGAAATATTAATCTTCAATAATATTAATCAGAATTAGGTTGTCTCAAAAGGCAAGATAAAACTTGTTTCGTCATTCTGAACGCAGCGAAGAATTGAGTATATCAATCACTTAGGTGATTTCTGGATTTCTCACTTCGTTCGAAATGACCCTTTTGAGACAACCTCTTTTTAAGAGAAAGTAAGAAACTACCCCGCTCTAACGCGCACCCCTTCAAATTGAAGGGGAATTAAGAAAAAAACTTCTCAAATTTAATTTTCCACCATCAATTTTCCCCTCCTTCTGTAAGTAGGGGTCCCTGAATTCTTATTCAGGGGGGGTTGTTATTTTTCTTTCAAAATGTCATCTTACCCCACCCTAAATCCCTCCCCTTGAAGGGAGGGACTTGAAGAAAAATTTTTTGGTATGTCATTCCTGCGAAAGCAGGAATCTACGATTGAAAAAATGACCTCGTATCGCCCTACCCCAAACCCCTCCCCTTGAATCTAATCCTGTAGCATAAAAGAGAGAGAAAATCGTTAAAGTATTGAGAATATTGAAGAAAAGAGCTAAAGAA
>CAIWET010000414.1 GCA_903911805.1 uncultured Ignavibacteria bacterium
AATATTATTCAATATAAGTAATAACACATATTTCAAAAAAAGTAACATATGATATTTAATCTTTTTTCAATATTTCAAAGAATTCTTGTTCAGAAAGAATTCTTACACCTAATTCCAGGGCTTTAGTCCGTTTACTTCCTGCATTTTCCCCAGCAATTAAATAGTTTGTCTTCTTGCTAACCGACCCTGAAACCTTGCCTCCGTGCGACTCTATGAGTTCTTTTGCCTTGTCTCTGGTTATTGTATTTAACTCACCAGTCAAAACAAAAATTATATCTTGCAAAATTAGGCTTTTTGTATGAAAAGAATATGAATCACTAGTAAAGTTCAGCTCCGATTTTTGCAAATTTATTAACAAAATTTGCTCTTTTTCATCTTTGAAAAATCTGATAATTGATTCAGCCATTTTTTCACCAATTTCGTTAATTGAAATAAGTTTTTCTTTATCTGCTTTGGCAATTTCATCAATATTTTTAAAGCTTTTGGCTAATATTTTAGATGCTCCTTCTCCTATAAATCTTATACCAAGAGCAAAAATTAATTTCCAAAGTGGATTTTTCTTTGATTCTTCAATTGCAGCTAGTAATTTAACAATACTTTTTTGACCAAATCTTTCAATTTTTATCAACTCATCAATATGGTTTTTTAGTTCATAAATATCACTTATTGATTTTATAAAACCTTGATTAATTAATATTTCAACATTCTTTTCTCCGAGACTTTCAATATCCATTGCATTTCTAGAAGCAAAGTGCTCAATTCTACGCTTTAACTGGCTTGGGCAGTCCGGATTTTCGCAATAATAGTTTGCCTCACCTTCAGGTCTTATTAATAATGATTTCAACTCACAAGGGCAATATGTAGGGAATTCAAATTTAATTGAATCTTCTGGCCTTCTATCTAAGATAACTGAAACAACTTTAGGAATTACTTCGCCCCCTTTTTCTATTTCTACATAATCTCCAACTCTAATATCTTTTTCAGAAATAAAATCGTAATTATGAAGAGTAGCTCTGCTTATTACTGTTCCAGCAAGTTGAACTGGCTCCAATTCTGCTACTGGAGTAACTACGCCTGTTCTACCAACTTGTAAAGTTATATTATTCAATTTTGTAATAGCTTTTTCAGCTTCGAATTTATATGCAATTGCCCATCTTGGTGAGCGAGCAACAAATCCAAGAATTTCTTGTTGTTTAATAGAATTTAGTTTAATAACAATGCCATCAATCTGGAATGGTAACTCGCTTCTGTGCTTATCCCAGTAATTGATAAATTCAAAAACTTCTTCTAAATTATTGCATAATTTGGAATACGGACTATTGGGTAATCCCAAATCCTTGATGAACTGCAAATTATCAAAATGAGTTGATTTGAGAATTTTTTCAGAATCTAAATAATAAAAAGCCACATTCAATTGTCGCTTTGCAACTTCTTTTGGATCCAGTAATTTAATTGTACCAGCTGTGAGATTTCTGGGGTTAGCATAAAGTTTTTCATTATTCTCAACTCTTTGTTCATTAATTCTAATGAAATCGCTCTCATTAAGAAAGACTTCACCACGAACCTCAAAAGTTAAATCTTCAGGTAATATTTCTGATTGCAATTTTAAAGGAATTGTTTTTACTGTTTTTATATTTGCAGAAATATCATCTCCTTTAAATCCATCACCTCGAGTTGCGGCTTCAAGGAAAGCACCATTTTCATATTTTACACTTAATGATACTCCATCATATTTTAACTCGCAAACATATTGATATGGTGTTTCTTCGAGAGCCTCTTTAATTTTACGATCGAAATCGGCAACTTCCTCTTCTGAATATGTATTACCAAGCGATAGCATTGGCTTATTATGAACGATTTGATTGAATTCACCAAGTGCTTTTCCACCAACTCTTTGAGTGGGGGAGTCCTGAGATGCGAATTCAGGATTTTCTTTTTCTAAGTCCTGAAGTCTTCTGAAAATTACATCATATTCTTTATCGCTAACAAGAGAATTGGCATTATTATAATATTCAAAATCATATTTATTGATTAAATTACGTAAATTTTCAATTTCTTGATTAATTTTCGGTTTTACTTCGTCTATGTTCTCTATTGAAAATAACTGATTCATTTTTTTATAAAAAATTAGTTTAACAATACTTAAAATTAAGCAAATTTAATTAGATAATGGAAGAAAATTTTATAAATTCTGAAAATAATTTTGATACTGAAATTCTGAATAATAATCTAAGTGATAAAATAAAGAGAATTCCTACAAAGCCTGGAATTTATCAATATTTCAACTCTGATGGGAAAATTATTTATGTTGGTAAAGCCAAAAATTTAAGAAATCGTGTTAAGTCTTATTTTCAAAACAACAGGCCAAGAGATGCCAAAACTACTGCTTTAGTAAAGAAAATTTTCGATATGGAATTTATCGCAACTGATTCGGAAGCTGAAGCTCTTATTTTGGAAGATACTTTAATTAAAAAACACAGACCAAGATATAACATTCTTCTTAAAGATGATAAATCTTATCCATATATAAGAGTTACAAATGAAGATTATCCAAGGGTTTTTGCAACTAGAAAAGTAATCAAAGATGGTTCTAAATATTATGGACCTTATTCTGAAGTAAGGCAGATGAAACATTTGCTGAAAACAATCAGAACTATATTTAAACTTAGAAGTTGCGATTTGAATATAAATGATGAATCGATAGACAAGAAGAAGCATAGACTTTGTCTGGATTATCATATTAAAAAATGTGAAGGACCTTGTGAAGGATTAGTTCAAAAAGAGATTTACAAAGAAAACATCAAGCACGCCGTTTCGATTATTAACGGAAAAACATCGGAAGTAGAAAAATCTTTGCTCAAAAGAATGGAAATACTTTCTGAAGATTTAAGATTTGAAGAAGCTCTGATTCTCAAAAATCAATATTTAACATTTAAAGAATATTTATCTTCTCAAAAAATAGTTACTACTGATTTGATTGACCGTGATGTATTCGGAATTTCAAATATTCAAGATGCATTTTGTACTTTGATTTTTAAAATTCGTGATGGAAAAATGATTGGTAAAAGGCATTTTATAATTACAAATGCGAAAGGGGAGAGCTCATCCCAAATTTTAGAAAAATCTATTGAAAAATGGTATTTGGAAAATGATTTTATTCCTGATGAGATTTTTATTCCTTGTCCAATTGAAGATCAAGATTTTATCAAAGATTGGTTGAAAGAAAAAAAAGGAAAGTCTTGCGATATTATTGAACCAAAACTTGGCGATAAAAAGAAATTAGTTAATATGGCATCAATGAATGCCGAATATATGTTAAAGGATTACTTTTTAGCAATTGCCAAAAAAGATATGATTGTGCCTAAACCAATTTTATCTTTACAACGAGATTTGAGAATGGATGCGATTCCAAGAAGAATTGAGTGTTATGATAACTCCCAATTACAAGGAACAGAACTCGTTTCTTCAATGGTGGTATTTATTGATGGTAAACCTAAAAAATCGGAATATCGCAAATATAAAATTAAATCAGTTGACTATAATAATGATTTTGCTGCAATGAAAGAAGTAATTTACAGACGTTTCAAAAGAGCAATTGATGAAAATCAAGATTTACCTGAATTAGTTGTTATTGATGGTGGAAAAGGTCAGCTTTCTGCTGCAATGGAGTCAATAAATGAATTAAATCTTGCCGGAAAATTTCATATAATCGGTTTAGCAAAGCGATTAGAGGAGATTTTTGTTCCTGGAAAATCAGATTCTATGCTTCTACCAAAGACCTCCAGTTCTCTCAAAGTAATTCAACAAATCAGAGATGAAGCTCATAGATTTGCAATTACTTTTCATAGATTACTAAGGGATAAAAGAACGTTAAAAACGGAATTAACTGAAATTAAAGGAATTGGCGAAACCCTTTCCAAGAAATTATTAATTAAATTTGGCTCAGTAGATGGAGTGATGAAAGCGACTGAGGAAGAATTGACCAATGAAAGTGGATCAAAATCGGCAAATTTAATATTAGATTATTTTAAAAATAAAGAAAACGAAGAATATGATAAATTTTGATAAAATTCATAAAAAAATACTTAAACTTAAAAAGACTAAAAATAATGTGGAATATCATATTCCTGGACTTTGGATAAATTCTAATGAAAAAATATTTAAAACAAAAATTTATGATTATTTTGATGAGCAATTTAATGTAATCAAATCTTTGAAACTGAATAATACTTTATCTCAAAGAATTGTATATAATATGTTAATGCGATATTCAACATCATTTCCTCATCAAAATGGAGTTGATTTTACAGAATTATCAATAAATTATAATGAATCTGGCTCAATCTTAAAAACAATTGCTTTATTGCCATATATACATTCTCTTGGATGCAATACACTTTATCTGTTGCCAATTACTGAAATTGGAATTGATGGAAAAAAAGGAAATCTCGGTTCTCCTTATGCAATCAGAAATCATTATAAATTAGATGAAAATTTAAATGAGCCATTCCTTGAAATTAGTATCGAAGACCAGTTTAAAGCATTAATTGAAGCTTGTAAACATTTAGGGATAAAAATAATACTTGAGTTTGTTTTTCGTACATCAAGCATCGATAGCGATATGGCTTTAATTCACCCTGACTGGTTTTATTGGATAAAATATAATGAACAAAACGAAAGTGCTTTTAAACCTGCTAATTTCAATGATGAAGAAATTGAATTAATTTCAGCGAAAATTAATCAAAAAGATTATAAAAATCTGCCAAAACCACAAAACAAATTTATTGACTTATTTTGCGATACACCACAAGAAGTATTTAAAAAAGGAAATAAAATTTATGGTAAACTTGAAAATAATAAGCTAGCAGTTATTCCTTCAGCCTTTGCGGATTGGCCTCCAAATGATACACAGCCACTCTGGAGCGACGTTACATACCTTAAGATGCACAATCATAAGGAATATAATTATATCGCTTATAATACAATCAGGATGTATGATGATGATTTGACAGATGAATATAAGAATATTGAATTATGGGAATATTTAACAGGTATTATACCGTTTTATCAGAATAATTATGGTATTGATGGCGTAATGATTGATATGGGACACGCATTGCCAATTTCGCTCAGAGAAGAAATCATTAGAAAATCACGAGAGAATAATCCAGAATTTATACTTTGGGAAGAAAATTTTGGACTGAGCCAAGAGTCAGTTGAAGCAGGCTATAATGCATCATTAGGCTATGTTTGCTTTGATTCGGATAAATATTATAAAATGAAAGAAATTATTGGAATGCTTTCAAGAAATGAATCGCCAATAGAATTCTTCCTTACACCTGAAACTCACAATACACATAGAGCCGTATATTATTCAGGAAATCAAGATTTTTCTAAAATGATATCTGTTATTCTATCTTTTATACCAGGAATATATTTTATTCATTCAGGATTTGAATTTTGTAATCAAAATCCTGTTAATACTGGATTAGGGTTTTTAGAAGAAGAAATATTAGTGAATCCTGCTGAGTCATTAGCATTATTTTCTAAGTCATTTATGGATTTTTATGATAAATTTGATTTAGTAAAATTAATAAAATTAATCAATCATTTCAAGATTGAAAATAATATTGACTTAACTTTCAATAAAAAATATAAAATTAATCTTTTAGAAACAGAAGATAAGATAGTTGCATTTAAATTGGAATCAAATGATAATAATTTATTAATTGTTGCTAATTACTCAAATTTGCAAATTCATTTTCCTGTGGATAATTATGATATTAGGATATCTACTTGCGAAAATAATTCAATTGATTTTGAATATTTGGCTGTATCGCCAATGAGTAGTGTGGTTTTATTAAAGAAAAAATGATTATTCCAATGAATCAATTTTTGCAGCTTTTCTTTGGAAGCTAGCTACTATTTGATTTTCATAAGCAGATAATCTTGATTTTTCTGTTTTGCGGCTTTCAGTTTTTGGTACTTCCAATTTTGGTTGCTCAAATTTTCGAGAATCTAATTTAGAACTATCTATCTTTTCTTTATTATTATCTTCAAGTTTTACAGGAGTTGGCACCGTAGGTATACTTGGGCTAACATTATCAGGGATATTTTCTTTATTATTCGACTTTGGAGTAACAATATCTTTATATCCTTTAACTTTGAAAGTATATTTTGAGCTTTCAGTTTTCTTTTCTTCCAGATTTTTGTTTTCCTTGACTCTTCCATTGTCAGGTAAAGATACTTTTGGAGATTCTGCATTATTCGCCTCAGCAACCTTTAGTTCTTTATCATTAGATTCTGACTTAACAGGTGTTGAGTTGTCCTTATATTTTCTAGTAATTAAATTAGAATAATTTGAAAAATCAACATTTTTTTTGCTTTCATTTTTTAATCTAATTCTAAAATTAACATTATTGATATCTGGAGTTTCAACTTTTTTTGGAGTTTGAGGAGTTTTATTATCTGTTGAATTTGTTTTCACTTGAGGTGTATTAGAATTACCAACAGTCATGACAGTAGTTTGATCTTGGATTTTTTGCAATAATCTATACTTCGCACGATTAGCAAAATCAGTGTTTTCGACTGCATCGAAAAGCTGATAACTATTCGGCGATAGACTATCAAATATTCCTAATGATATTGAACTAGTAATCATAATAAACTTTTTTTATTTATCTCAACCTCCGTAATGCAAATTTAACTAATTTTATCAACAAAACAAATTAAATTTTTAAATAGTTATAATAAAATTAAATACTATTGAATTATATTTAGCTTTTTATAAATTGAATTTTTACTGATTTCAATTAAATTTCCAGGCAAGAGATTATCTACAAACAAGTCCTCAATAGCGATTCTAATAAGTCTTAGGGTAGGAAGTCCAACTTTAGCGGTCATTTTTCTTACTTGTCTGTTCTTGCCTTCAGTAATTTTAATTTCAATCCAAGAGGTTGGAATATTTTTTCGGAATCTTATTGGAATTTCTCGTTCTGGTAAATTAGGTTCATTTATTATAACTCTTGCTTTTGCTGGTAGTGTCAGATATTGGGAATTGTTGACAGAAATATAAACACCATTTTCAAGACTTTCTAATTGTTGACTATTTGGAATACCCTCCACTTGAGCAAAATAAGTTTTAGAATGATTATTTTTTGGGTCTAACAAATTAGATTTCAAAAAATTATCATTAGTTAAAATCAGCAAACCTTCGCTATCAAAATCTAATCGTCCAACTGGATAAATCGTTTTTGGTAATTGAATAAAATCAGAAAGACAAGCCTTATTGTCCTCAGCTGTAAATTGGGAGAGTACATTAAATGGTTTATTGAAAATATAATATTTATTATTACTCTTTTGGATAATAGATTTCTTTAAATTCGGCAATTATACTTTCAAATTCTCTAAGCTGAACTTCAACTTTATCAATTTCAAAAAGAGAAATATTTTGTGCTAATAATTCAGAATAGTTTACAAGTAGGTTGATATTGTAAGTTGACCCAAGGTCATTTAGCTGTTTACTGAATTTTTCAGCTTCATCAATCCATAAAACTTCTAGAATTTCATTTCTTTTAATAATGAGTTCGTTTTCTAATTTATCAATCATTAAATTATAAACTTCAAGTGAAATTTCAGTTATTTCGAGAGGTATATCCACATCTAGCAAACTTCTCATCGGATTGATAATGTCATATTTTAAATATTGTACTAATGTTTGAAAAAGGGTAGCTTTAGAAACTGGTTTGGAAATAAAACCTTCAAATGAATTTTCAATATTTTCCTTGTCGGACTTTAAAAAGGATGCTGTAAAGGCGATAATAGGAATACCTTTTATTGCAGGGTTCGATTTAATCTGTAAATTAGCTTCATAGCCATTTAAAACTGGCATTCTTAGATCCATCAAAATTAAATCAGGATTTACTCTGCTGGCAATTTCTAGTGCCTGTAATCCGTTTTCTGCTTCAAAGATTTTTAATGTTGAATTGGCTAAAAATGATTTAACCAATTCTCTATTATGAAAAACATCATCAACAACTAGAAGAGTACTGTCTTTGAATATATAATTATTTATTGACTCATCGAATTCTTGCTTTTCTGCATAAATATCGTTTGATGCTATAATTCTTTTAAGACAAATAGTAAAAGTTGAACCCTTGCCTTGTTCACTTTTAACAGTTATTTCTCCACCCATCATTTCAACTAATCTTCTAGAAATGGCTAAACCTAAGCCAGTACCTCCATAAGTTCTGGTACTTTGTCCATCTTGTTGTCTAAATGCATCAAAAATTAGTTTTTGTTGATCAAGTGGTATTCCTATGCCACTATCAATGATATCAATAATTAAATCGACTTCATTTGGATTAGGATAAATATAATTTACTTTAGTATTAATCTTAATAAAACCATTATCAGTAAATTTGATTGCATTACCAACTAAATTCAAAATTACTTGTCTCATTCTAATTTCATCAATCATTATGCTCGAAGGCAATGAAGTAGATTGCTCAAATATTAGAGTTAGTCCTTTTTCTTCAGATTTTTGAGTGAATATATATTTTATCTCATCAATAATTGATCTAATATCAATTGGTTCTAATTCTAGATCAAACCTTCCAGCTTCAATTTTTGATAAATCCAGAATGTCATTAATCAAGGCAAGCAGTATTCTACCACTATTTAATATGGTCATCAAATAGTTTTTCTCTTGAGGAGTTTTAACAGTATTTAAGAGAATTTCACTAAAACCAAGAATTGCATTCATTGGTGTTCTGATTTCGTGGCTCATATTTGCTAAAAACTCACTTTTCGCTTTGTTAGCAGCATCAGCTAAATCTCTTGATTTAATTATTTCATTTTCGAATTTCTTGCGTTCTGAAATATCCCTTGCTAAACCAGTAAGTCCAATAATATTATTTTTATCATCTAGAATTGGAGTCATATAAGCTTCATACCAAAGCAATTCATTATCACGGATAATTTCATATTCAAAATAAACTTGTTTTTTTGTATTTAATACTTCAAGATCAGCATTAATGAATTTTTCAGCAATAGAAAATTCATAAATGTCAATGTCCTTTTTATTTATAAAATATTCTTTTTCTGATTTAAAAAATTCTCCAAAAGATTTATTTACTGTTATATATCTTCCGAAAGTATCTTTGAGCCAGGCAAGGAAAGGCATAGAATTTAAAATAGCATTCATTTGAGATAAAGTTAAATTTACTTTATCCATAATAATTTTTGTTTGAGTAATATCTCGAGTTACACCTCTATAATACATTAGATTATTACTAGAATCAAAAACAGGGAATCCACTTATTTCAACTACTTTTTCTTCACCATTTTTATGATAGAAAGTAAATTCAACATCATTAAATGATGTTTTTCTTTTCATTTGAGCTTTGAATAAAAGGTCATATCTATATCTATTACTTTTTTTGATATTTGTATAAACAGGTTTTCCTATTAATTCCTCTGGATGAAATCCAAAAATTTTAAATATTTGTGGAGACAAATATTTAAAATTAGCATCAGGTGTCCATTCCCAAAAAACATCATTAATATTTTCAATTATACCTCTAAACTGCTCTTCTCTTTCTTGGATTATATTGTTACTTTCCTTTTGTTTTCTTAACATATATAAAAATAAGAAAGAAATTGAAGTCATTCCCAAAAGACCAATTACTATAATATTAAGAGCTTTAGCATTTTCACTTTCAAAAGCAAAATCAGAATTAATTGAAAAAACTATTCCAAAAGTTATTGAACTAAGATTTACAGGATAAAAACCAGAAAGAAGTTTAATTGGGTTGGGACTTTCAATAATGTGTTCTTGCGATCCCTCTAATTCTTGTAAAACTTTAAAATTAATCTCTTCAATTTTAGAGATTTTTACTGAACTTTCTTCAATTGCACCTTCTGAATATTTAATTTCCTGTAGAATACCTAAATTATCTATAAACCAATAATATGATTCCTTGCCAATATAATATTTATCAAAATGATTTCGTAAGAAGGTATCAAAATCGAGAACAATTTTAATGTTTTGTCTTACAATACCAACTGCATCTCTAACTGGATGAATAATATAATAATTATCTTTTTCATGAATAATTTTTACTTGATTTTCTAGTTTATTATTCTGACCGGTAGTAACTTCAGAAACCTTAAAATAATTATTATAATCTCTCTCAAATGATCTTGAACGCTCTGTATTATAAACTTCTAGTCTAGAAATTAGTTCTTGATTTTTAGAATAAAATCTTCTAATTGCTGTAATTGTAGTTTGAACTTCATTTAACCTAATTTCAAGTGGTACTTCATTATCCAAAGTTAATAATGGTCCAAAATTATAAGTAGAAAAAGTATATCTCAAATTCTCTTCAAAAGCAGAATAATCATCTTCGATGCTTTTTCCGCACAATTTAACCTGGTATTTAATTAAATTGCCTGTATTTACTTTACTAACTTGTATTAGTGATAGATATTCATTAATACCAAAGTAGAGTAAAACAGCTCCTAATATAATTATCGTAATATACTTTATTCTTGTCATTAAGAGTTACAATGAAATTAATTCAATAATAATCCATTTTAATTCAGTTATCTCAGAAGAGATTACTTTGTATTCTTTCCCGTTTGATTTGAAATCAACAATTTTCTTATTTTCTTTTAATAAATTAATGCCTAACTTTCTTACATCTTCATTTTTATTCATTAAAATATTATAAGAT
>CAIWET010000415.1 GCA_903911805.1 uncultured Ignavibacteria bacterium
AATCTATGTGGCAAGGAATTACAAAATTATTCTTCTTAAAACAAGGCTGGCTCTTAGCTAAAAGCCAGCTCTCTGATATTTATACTACATGATTAGCCCCTTGAAGGGAGGGGCTTTAAGATTGATGTTTCAAATCTTGCACCTGGAGTGTATTTCATCAAAATTGGTGATAAATTCGAAAAATTTATCAAATTGTAGCTCTTTCATCCCTGAATGAGCAAAATGCAAATGATGGAGTTCACCTTTGAGGTGGGCTCCATCTTATTAGGGAAAAAGTTGACCACTCCGTCAAAATGCGCATGAATGCACATTTTGCCACCACTCCATATAAAAGGAGGGGAAGTAAAATAGTAAAATTAACCTTTAAGTCCCTCCATTTATGGGGAGGGATTTAGAGTGGGGTTGGTTATGGTGTTTTTTTCAAACGGAGATGCCGCATCTACTGCGGCATGACATACAAATTATTATAAAAAAAATGGAGTGCACTTTTTAAGGTGTACCCCATTTTCTAAGAAATCCTCATTTATCTTTTATCAGGAAATGGAGGAACATTAGGAACTTTTGATTTAGTATTCAAAGGAATTTCCTTCAATACTTCTTCAATAGCTCTATCTAATTGCTGGTCAATTCCTTGCATTTCTTTTGATGGATCGTTTTCCACTTCAATATCAGGAGTCATTCCAGTACCTTCTAATACCCAAGTGCCATCATAACCAAAGTTTGCAAATTCTGGTTTCATCATATAACTTCCATCTAAAAATGGCAATGAACCACGAATACCGATCACTCCACCCCAACTTCTTTTACCAATCAATTTACCCAAATTATTCTTTTTGAATTGATATGGGAATAAATCACCATCAGAAGCTGAAATTTCATTCAATAATAGCACCATTGGTCCGCACATTACAGCATCTGGATTTGTTGTAACAATTTCCTGACCTCTTGCGTGCTTTGCAATATTCAATACTCTGCGTAATCTTTCGATAATCATTGGAGAAACGTTGCCGCCACCATTATATCTATCGTCAATAATTAATGCTTCTTTTCTTGTTTGGGGATAGAAATATTTAACAAATTCATTCAAACCATTATCAACACCCATATCTGGGATGTGGATATATCCAACTTTTCCGTTTGTTGCTTTTTCAACATATTCTCTGTTTTTTTCTACCCAATTCAAATATCTTAAACCATTTTCGCCGGCTATTGTTTTAATTGTAAATTCTTTAGCACCATTTTCATTTGCTGATGAATTAACTGCAATTGTAACATATTTATTTGCTTTATTTAATAACATTTTTGATGGTGGATTTGATTCGCTAACTTTTACTCCATTTATTGAAATCAAGTAATCGCCTACTTTTACGTCAATTCCTGGCTCTGTAAGTGGTGAGCGAGTTTTTTCTTCCCAATTTCTGCCTTTAAAGATATTTTTTATCTGATAAAATCCTGATTTTTTATCTAAATTGTATTCAGCTCCTAAATATCCTATTCCAACAGCTTCAACTTTTTGCATATCGCCACCGCCAACATAAGCGTGACCAATACTTAATTCTGCAATTAATTCGCCCAAAAGGAAAGTTAGGTCCATTCTATGATTTACATAAGGCACCATTACAGCATATTTTTCTTTCATAGCTTTCCAGTCAACTTGGTGCATTCCAGGATCGTAGAAGAAATCCCTCATTTGTCTCCAAGCTTCGTTATATACCTGGCTCCACTCTTCTTTTTTATTGAGTGTCATTTTGAGGTCGCTCAAATCTACTTTGCCATCTTTATCGGAGATTTTTTCACCAAAATTGGTTACATAAAAATCTCTTCCGGATCTATAAATACATTTTTTCTGGTCACCTGATAAATCATAGCTTGTAAAATCGCCAATTTCAGTCTCTTTTTTTGTTTTGAAATCAAAAACGTATAGCTTTGCACCCTTACCAGTATTTGATCTTACGTAGAATAATTTGCCATTTATATATCTTAAGTTTGAGTAATTTCCTGCTTGAATTGGAATATCAAATAGTCTATCAGATAAGCCATCCATATCAATTTTGGTTGATTTTGCAACATCGGTTTTTGGTTCATCTTTGCCTTTTTTCTTTTTGCCTGATTCTTCGTTATTAGCGTCTGACTTTGCTTCTGATGTTTTTTCGTCAGCATCAAACAAGAAAGGAGATTTTGTGTCTTTTTGCAAAGTTAATCCAAATACTTTGTTCATATCTGAATAATAGAAATTCCATTCAACTTCATTCACTTTTGGACTAAATGTTCTTCCAGAAACGAAGAAAATATATTTGCTATCGTCAGAGAAAAAGCCATTGCCGCTTTCGAACATATTTTCAGTGATTACAGTGATTTTTTTGTCATCTAATGAATATAAATGAACTCCTGAAGTTGTCAAATTATCTAACCCATCTGAGAAAAGAACATATTTTGAGTCTGGTGACCAGCTAAAATCACGAATTTCCCAACCTTTTGATTTTGTGATTTGAGTTTTAGCTTTTGAATCAATATCAAAATAAACCATGTTCATTTCTCTATCAGCTGATAAGATTTTTTTAGAATCTGGTGACCATTTTAATTCGAATTTATAATTTTTAGAATCTTTAGAAATTTGTGTTTTATTTTTCCCATCAGGACTAATAATATAAACTTCATCTTCGCCAGTTTCATCACTAATAAATGCAATCCATTTACCGTCTGGAGAAAATGTTGCATTTCTCTCGTGAGTGCCTGAAGTTTCGGTAATATTTTTTGAAATACCTTTTTCAACGTTAGTAACATAGATATCACCACGAGCATTGAACATAGCTTTTGAGCCATCATTATTCAATTCGTAATTAGAAATATTATCTTTTAAATCGATGATTTTAGATCTTGACCATAAGTTATCTTCTTGAATTTCAATTTTTATCTTATTCAATTTTTCAGAAGGTAAATCTAAAATATAAACATATCCTTCATTTTCGAATGAAATATTATCAATTCCTAATGAAGCATATTTTACGTCATATTTATCGAAATTAGTTACTTTTTTTGTTTGTTTTGTTGTCAAATCATAAGAGAAAATATTCATAATTTTATCTCTATCTGAAAGGAAATAAATTTTATTTCCATACCACATTGGGATAATATCCTGAGCATCATTTAATGTAATATTCTCGGTTGTATTAGCTTTAAAATCGTGAATCCAAACTTCGTTTGCCTGGCCACCTTTATAACGTTTCCAAGTACGGAATTCTCTGAAAATTTTATTATAAGCAATTTTGCTACCATCAGAATTGTAAGTTGCAAATCCACTATGAGGCAATTGCACTTGCTCTGGATAACCGCCTTTTGAGCTGATTGTATAAAGTTTGCCCATCCAAGCATTCCAAGTTTCTCCGCGTGAACGATAAAGGATTTTTCCATCAGCAGTCCACTGCATAATGATTTTATCAGGTCCCATTCTTTCAGGCAATCCAGGTTGATCCATCGAATATGTTAATCTTACTGGCTCTCCCCCATTTGCAGGGATTGTATAAACTTCGCGGTTGCCATCATATTCGCCACTGAATGCAATTTGGGAACCATCTTGAGAAAAACGTGGAAAAATCTCGATACCTTCGGAAGTGGTAACTCTTCTTGCCAAGCCACCAGTGCGGCTTACAACGTATAAATCTCCAGCATAGCTGAATGTGATTTGATTTTTAGATGCACTGGGGTATCTCAAAATTCTGGCTTCATCGCTAATTGCATTTTCGCCAAAAAATCCGAGAAGAATCAATGCAGAAAGTAATAAACGATACATATATCTCCTAAAAATAGCATCAAAAGAAA
>CAIWET010000416.1 GCA_903911805.1 uncultured Ignavibacteria bacterium
AATATAATGAAAAAAATACTCACAATGATCTTCTTCCTAGTAATGGGAGCTTTTTTAATGCAAGGTTTTCAGTGTGCTTCACCTGAAATGACAACAGCTAAATTAGCTTATCAAAATAAAGATTTTGTAAAAGCTAAAACATATTTAAATAAAGAATTGGATAGAAATCCAAAAAATACTGAAGCAAATATTATTTATGCTGAAATCTCTCAAAAAGAAGCAAACTTAGAAGAAGCGATTAAACACATCAATGCCGCTGAAAATAGCGCAGTTGATGAAAAAACTAAAACTCAGGTTCAACTATTTAAAAATCAGTTATGGATTAAGCTCCACGACGATGGTGTTGAATTATTAAATAAATTCTTTGAAACTCAATCAGAGAGTTTATTAGATGAAGCAATTAATAAATTGACTTTGGGTAAAGAAATTAAACCAGAAATGCCAAATTTCTTCAATTATCTTGGCAATGCTTACGAGGCAAAAGGCGATACAGCAAAAGCTATGGATTTTTATAATCAATACTTCAAATTAGTTGAGCCAGGTATTGAGCTTGCAAGAGCAAAAGGTATATATAATGGAATGTTAAGAGAAGAAGCTTTAAAAAGCCTTGGTGCTCCAAAATCATCACAAGGATTTAAAACAACAACTGATTCAATTATTATTGAAAAATATGCTTTCAGTATTGGCGATGAATTTGCAAAATCAGGTATTCAATCCGGAGCAAATGGAATAAAAAGTGGAGCAGAAAATGAAATATTTACATTCTATGTTGGAAATGCTTCTAAAATGACTCTATACGGATGGAAAGTTGATCCTCCTAAGAAATGGTTGGATAACGAGAGAGAACAGCCAGCAACGATTAGCAGCGCTCCTATCGCTTCTTTATCTCAATATTATTTTGATAAAAAAGAATATGATAAATCTTTGAAATATGCGACAAGCATAATTGTTTTAGAGCCAAATAATGTTGATGCAAACAATTTCTTATTCCAGATTTATGAATTGCAAGGCAAAAAAGACGCAGCAATTAAATATTTGGATTTGTTGATTTCAAAAAATCCAGAAAATAAAAACTATAGAACTCAATATGGCGATTATTTCTTAAAAGAAAAAAACAATGACAAAGCTATTGCACAATATGAAATCGCTTTAAAAACTGATCCTGAATTCCCTTATGCTTTGATTAATGCTGCATCTGCTTATAAAAACAAAGCAAAAGAGATTCAAGACAAACAAGAAGATATGTTCGCAAAAGATCCAAAATACAAGAGAAATATGGATGAATACAAAACAGTATTAATCAAATCATCTGAATATTTTGAAAAATGCTTAAAAACATCAAAATTCCAAAATAATTATCAGGTACTTTATGAATTAGTTGAAATCTATCACGTAATGGATATGAACGAAAAAAGAGACCAAAAAATCAGAGAAATGGAAAATGTAGAAGCAGTTGTTGACCCAACTGAAAAGAAAACATATTACCTTAAATTAATCAAAATTTTTGATAGCTTGGTAAAAAATCCTGACAAAATGAATACATATAATACTAAATATAACGCATTGAATTAATTAATAAATTTTTTATTAATTGAATAAATAAATTAGAAAGAAGAAATGAAAGAACAGAACGATAATATGCAATCTCAATCTATCAATATTGAGCTTGACGAAAAAACTGCTGAAGGGATTTATTCCAATCTTGCAATTATTTCTCATTCACCTGCTGAATTCGTAGTTGATTTTACACGTATTTTGCCGGGAGTTCCAAAAGGAAAAGTTCACGCAAGAATTGTAATGACTCCTCAACATAGCAAATTATTGATGCACGCTTTGATTGATAATATTCAAAAATTTGAGCAACAATATGGAGAAATTAAATTAGACAGAAATGACATTTTCCCAGATTTTATGGGTGGCTCTCCTAAAATCAATTAATTGATTGAATCAATTATAGATAAAAAATAAAAAATCTCGCTTGAACAAAGCGAGATTTTTTTTTAAATAATAATCACAGGAATTTTTAATATTTCAGAATGAAAATAAACTGATATAAAATATAAACCTGGACAAAAATTAGAACAGTCCCAATTGAGGGTTCCTAAATCAGAAAGTGTTTTATCTAAAGTAATTTTTATATTACTATAGCGATTTCCCAAATAATCATATATTGAATATTCAGCTTCATCAATATTATATTTTATATCCCAAGAAATAATGCATTTGATTGAATGCTTTGCAGGCTGAGGGAAAGGTTTATAGTTATATAGATAAATCTTTTCAGATGAAATTTTTTCTAATTCGTTTACATTCATGATAGAATCTTTAATATACATTTTAATAATATTTCTTTTAGATAAATTCATATTAATGAATTCTTGAACGTTTAACAAAATATTTTTATTATCAGAATAAGCACTTTCAATAATGATTGGATTTGATTCGCTTATTTCATTATTTAATAAATTGTTCATTTCTATTAATTTCCAGTTATATAAATCATTATCAATATCTGGACAGTAATAAATTGTACTATTTGTATTAAAAGTTAATGAAGTCAAAAAAAGACTATTATTTATAAAAAACTTATTACCAGAATAGGAAAAGTTTATATGTGCAAAATAATCTCTATTGAATTGAACAGAATCCCATTTATTTTGAATTAAATTGTATCTATATAATGTTGAATCAAAATAAGGGAAATATAAATTGTTATTTTTAAAAAAACCATTTTGATATCCGGCGGAATAACCATTTTCCTTCAAATAAATATTAAACGGAATTTTTTCATTTATATCCGCCCAATTTTTGCCGCCATTAGTTGAATTAGTTAAATAAAAGTCCATTTTCTTGTATTTATAAGGAATACTGTCAGTATAATCTTTTTTTTGAATATTTAATGTATATATATTCTCATTATTTGTTTTAATCCAATTGCTATAAAATTTTGTTGTGTCGTCAAATACTAAACTATCGATTGATTTATTTTGTAAATTAAATCCTAAATATTTTGTTAAGTAAGATTTAGTTTTATTATCAGTATATAAAAAATGCATCCAATATTTACCATTCATATATAAAATATTATCATCAGAAATAGCCTGCATTTCGCATACTGGATTCAATTCTTTGTATTCACTAAATGTAATTGCATAGTCATTTGTAAAATATATTCGAGCATTATTTTCGCCATAACTATTTCTGATTAGTACTCCTTGTCCCTTATCATCAAAAATATATGATGTATAAGATGCTGAAATTCTATGTGTATCTAAAAAATTGTATGCAGCAGGTTTCCATAAAATTCCACCATCCTTAGATATTAGGAATCCTTTTTGAGAAAAGAAATTCTCAGTAGCATATAAACTATTTGTTGAAATATAGGGTTGATAAATTACATTCTCGTTAACAAAAAAAGGTTTATTTGAATTATCAATAACTTTATATGATGGAAAATAAGATATTAATTCCCAATTTTTACCCATATCATAACTAATAAACATTGATTTGTTAATTCCAACACTCAATAATGTGTTATTATTTATTTTAACAAT
>CAIWET010000417.1 GCA_903911805.1 uncultured Ignavibacteria bacterium
ATAGATGATTAGTAAATGGAAGATTATAGAAACATTGAGTAAGCAAAACTTTAAGATATTCGATGTTTTATGGCAAAAAAAGATTCACCCTGTGTGGAATAAAGAAAGTAACTTTGTAGTTATTGATTCTCCGCAATGGGTTAATATTATTCCAATTACTAAAGAAGGAAAATTTGTTTTAATTGAACAATATCGTCATGGTAATGATGAGATCACTCTTGAAATTCCAGGTGGATTAGTTGAAATAAACGAAGACCAAAGAATGGCAGGGGAGAGAGAATGCATTGAAGAAACCGGATTTTCTGCCGATAATAATGCAATATTCTTGGGTGAGACTGATCCAAATCCTGCTTTTATGAATAATAAGTGTTATTCATATTTATGGTTGGATGTTGAAAGAAAAAATGACCAAAATCTTGATGGAAACGAAGAAATTAGAGTTTTGGAAGTTGATAAAGAACAATTAAAAAATCTTATTAGAGAAAATAAAATTAAGCATTCGCTAGTATTAAATGCTTTTTTATACTATTTCATACATTTTGAAAAATTAATATAAGAATTAAAATGGGAAAAATAATTGCCATAGCAAATCAAAAGGGCGGAGTAGGTAAAACAACTACTTCAATTAATTTATCTGCATCGTTGGCTGCTTGCGAAAATAAAGTTTTAATGGTTGATATCGATCCACAAGCTAATGCTTCAAATGGACTCGGAATAAATTCAAAAGATTACGAAACTACAATTTATGAAATTCTGATTAATTCTGTTCCTATTTCAAATGGAATTGTTTCTACAGAAATGCCATTTTTAAGTGTAGTGCCTTCTCATATTAATTTAGTTGGTGCTGAAATTGAGATGGTTAATAAAGAAAACAGAGAAACAGTATTAAAAAATAGATTAATTGAAATAAAAGACAAATATGATTATATAATAATTGATTGTCCTCCATCTTTAGGATTATTAACTTTGAACGCATTAACAGCTGCGGATTCTGTATTAATTCCAGTTCAATGCGAATATTACGCTTTAGAAGGTTTAGGACAATTATTAAATACTATTTCAATTGTAAGATATAGATTAAATCCTAAACTTGATATTGAAGGAGTTTTATTAACAATGTTTGATTCTAGATTGAGGTTATCTAATCAGGTTGTTGACGAAGTAAGAACTCATTTCGAATCAAAAGCATTCAAGACAGTTATTAATAGAAATGTAAGAATTTCTGAAGCACCAAGCTATGGTAAGCCTGTATTGCTATATGATGCAATGAGTGTTGGTGCAAAAAACTATTTAGATTTGGCTCAGGAAATAATATTTAGAAATCAAAAGAGTTAAGTAAAAATGAGCAAAAAAATGATGACCGGACTTGGTAAGGGATTAGGTGCGTTAATTCCAACTATAAAATTATCAGAATCCGGAATTGAAATAGAACACGAATCAAGTGAAGAAAAAGCAGGTGATATTACTTTTGTCGAGTTATCTAAGGTTGTAAAAAATCAATATCAACCTAGAACTGAATTTAATACTCATGATTTAGAAACACTTAAAAATTCGATAATTGAGCATGGATTAATTCAACCCATAACAGTTAGAAGATCCATTAATGGTTATGAATTAATTTCTGGTGAACGTAGATTCAGAGCATCGAAAATGGCTGGTTTAACAAAAGTACCAGCTTATGTAATGGATGAAGTTACAGATACTCAAATGCTGATATTTGCTTTGGTTGAAAATGTTGTGCGTCAAGATCTAAATCCAATTGAAGAGGCAAATGCATATCAACGTATGATGGAAGAGTGCAAACTTACTCATGATGAAATTGCTCAAAAAGTATCTAAAGAAAGATCAACTATTACTAATATGCTTAGACTTTTAAAATTACCTGATGAAATTCAGGATAGTTTAAGGGATAAAGAAATTACTATGGGACATGCAAGAGCTTTACTTCCTTTGGATAATAAAGAAGTAATGTTGATTGCTTGGAAGAAAATAATAGAGAATAATCTATCAGTTAGAGCAATAGAAGCATTTGTTAGAGATATTCAATCTGGTAAAATTTCATTCGACAAAAAAAATGAAAAACCGATAAAAACGAAACAATCTAAAAAAAATAACGTAAGTTATGAAACTTCTGTTATTTTGGAAGATTATGAAAATAAATTTAGACAGAAATTTGGAACTAAGGTTGCTATTTCGCCTAAAAATGAAGATAGTGGTACAATAGAAATTGATTTTTATTCTAAAGACGATCTTGATAGATTGTTTGAAATTTTTAATAAGGTTGATTAATGCTTGATTTTGGAGATTTTGAACTAAAACATACAAC
>CAIWET010000418.1 GCA_903911805.1 uncultured Ignavibacteria bacterium
TAATTTTAAAATTTTTAATTAAGGAGTTCTTTTATGAAGGTTTATGTTTGGAACATAACATCAAGGCTATTGCATTGGGTACTTGCAATTTCGTTTGCAGGAGCATATATATTAGGTGAAACAGAAAGCAATTTTTCTTGGCACGTTGCTTTTGGCATTACAGTTTTTAGTGCCGCAATTATTAGAATTATCTGGGGATTAATTGGTCCTAAGTATTCAATGTTTACAGACTTCCCTATTTCCCCGAAAAGCATTATGGAGTTCATTAATCATATTCTTAAAAGAGAGAAAAAGGTTTATTTAGGACATAATCCATTAGCTTCAATAGTTATGCTATTGATTTATTTATTTGCAATTCTCTCTGCATTTTCAGGAATGGCAATAGTTGCAAAATCAGGAAGTGGATTTGCCTTTTTAGCTGGATTACAGGGCAATGAAGATTCTTTCAAAGAAATACACGAAGTTGTAACAGGCATCTTCCTGTTTTTAGTTATATTTCATTTAGTTGGCATTTTAGTTGATGTTTTTATCAATAAAGGCGATAGTGCTTTAGCTTCAATATTTTCTGGATTTAAATCTGGTGAAGGCGAAAGCGTAAAATTAAATCCTTTTCAGAAATTTTACTCAGTTGTGTCAATACTTTTTGTGTTCTTTGCATTTGGATACAATATTGCAAATCCAACTATTTTAAAGGAAGATGAAAATGAAGGAAAAGAAAAAATGGAAAAATTTAATGGCAACGGTGAAGTGCACGAGAAATCAGAACACGACAAAGATTAATTCTTTTTTGATTTCAAATGTTTATAAAAAAAATGGGTTTAGCTTTTCGGCTAAACCCATTTTTTTGTTTATCAAGTTATCTTATTTTTGGAAGAAGCTAACTGGTGTTTTAATAATCATCTGAACTGTTCTGTTATAATATCTGCATTCTGGCAAATCATTATTATATAACGGTTCATCTTCTCCTACACCTTGTTTGTTGATTTTGCCAACTTTACCTGTTGTAGCTTTGGTGATACCATTATAAACAGTTGTAGCACGATTTTCAGATAATTTTTTGTTGTGATCAGCTAAACCAATAATGTCTGTATGGCCAACAACTTCAATTTCAGAAACTGGGAAACATCTTGGTATAACAAATTCTTTTAAAATTCTGTCATTTAATGGACCAGCTTCATAGCTATCAAATGGGAATAAGATTAAGCTATATCTTTCTTGTGTACTATCTTTATTGTTGTCAATTTTTTGTTTTTCAGTTGATGCTTGCATAACTGGAACATTGATTGGGTCTGATTTACATTCAGCGCCAGATTTTGTTCTAATAACTAAAGTTGCAGTATAAGGAACTTCATCTTTTGGATATTCAGAATCATCATTTGTCCAATCCCATTCGAATTTAGCATCTGTAATACCAACATTTTTTAGAACTTTCCAAACTTTATTGCCTCTGTTGATTTCGATTCTTCTTGATTCGATAATCTCGTCTTCAATACCGTTTTTCATAGTCCAGTTCATTTGCTCTGGTTGTGGGAAAGTCTTAGGATCTTTATCAAAAATAGGCATTCTAAGATTCCAGTTGTTATTGATAATTTCAACTCTTCTGTTGTTAATTGGACCTAATTCTTTATCTGATTTGTCATCAGGACGATCTGGTTTTTTCTTAACAACAATTTTCATTCTGTTTTCTTCGATATTCCAGATATTTTTTAAATAGTTGTAAACGAATTTTGCTCTACCTTCAGAAACGCCAGCTGCTTTTTCTTCAGCATTAATATCATCATTACAACCAATGATTTCAATTTTTTCTTCTGGATATTTAGTCATTCTGAAACCATAAATATTAAGAATATTATAATATTTATTTAAAGTACCTTCAGCAATAGTTGTATCAGTGAAGTTTTTGGTTTGATCTGGTGAATTAAATAAAACGTATCTGCTTGGTAATTCAGATTTACCTAAATCAAAGAAAACATAATTTAATAATGGATATAAAGTCCAAGTTTGAACTTTTTCCATAACTAAGCCACGGAAGTTTGCAATTTCAGGTTTTTGATCTTTATATTTAGTAACATAAGAAGCTTCAGCAATTTCTGTTCCTAAAACTGGTCTTTGACCTAAAGTAATAGTAACTTTAATTTCATCTTCTACTGAACCAGCTTCTTCACTTTTTTGTGTAACGCCTGGTCTTTCAATTCTAACCATTTTATTAGCTTTACCATATTTTGGATTTTCAGCTAAAACGTCCATATTGATAAATGGAATTGAATCTTTTGGATTTCCATAATGAGTATTATCAATAATTAACTCTGTCCATTTTTTTTCTGAGTTAACGCTATCAATAAATGATTTTTTTGTTATTGGGTTAAATTGAGTAATTGTTGCAGGAATATTAATTCCAGAACATTCGTCAACCACTTGAACTTTTACAATTTTAGTTTTAAAGAATGTAGGAACAAAAGCCATAAAGATATCTAAATCGCCTTGGAATCCACGTAAATCTTTTCTATCTGATGAGAAATAAAGAATATCGCCTGATGCAGGCATAGTGATATATCTTTCATTTAAGTCAGTATTGATAGGTTTACCTAAGTTTCTTGCTGTTCCCCATTTATTAGTTGTAGTATTAAATTTAGCAACATAAAAATCTGTTCCACCATAATTTGGTTTCAATCCATCAGAAGCAAAGAATAATGTTTGGTTATCAGCAGCGATAAAAGGAGTAATATCTTGTCCTTTTGTATTTACAGCTTCTAAGTTTTTAGGAACTGTCCATTCATCTGCATCCATATCATAATCTGAATACCAAATATCCATATTATCTAATGTATTATCACCTGTACTATTAGGACCTGGACGAGTAGAAGTGAAAAATAAAGTTTTACCATCTACGGTGATTGAAGGCTGTGAATCAAAATATTTTGAGTTTACAACTCTAATATTAACTGGTTTACCCCAAACGTCGCCTTCGATAGTTGTTTTATAAATATCGCAGTCGCCTAATCCGTCAGGTCTGTTGCAACCTGTAAAGTACAAGGTTTGTTTGTCACCTGATAAAGATGCTGCGCCTTCATTTCTGATGGTATTTACACCTAATTCAGTTCCCTGATTATTTTTTGGATCGATATTGTAAGGTTGAAAGAAAATAGTATCAAGTCTGTCATTTTTCTTGGCAGCCCAAAAGTCCTGAGTTCTATCACCTTTGCTGTTCTTGGTGCTTCCAATTCTATTGGAAACAAAGAAAAGTGTTTTACCGTCTGGTGAAATTGTTGGTGATGCATCGTAATATTCAGTATTTACGATTGGTCCTAAGTTAA
Source organism: uncultured Ignavibacteria bacterium (assembly GCA_903911805.1). GTDB lineage: Bacteria > Bacteroidota > Ignavibacteria > Kapaibacteriales > UBA2268 > CAIWET01. The sequence continues at coordinate 3,315 of CAIWET010000418.1, forward strand.
TGATTCTAATTTGTTTATTAGATAAAATATCTCCTTCTTCTTCTTCTGTAGCATTTGCTTTAGCTTCTTGCTTTGCACTTGCTACTTCACCTTTCTCTATGACTACTGCATAGAGTTGATAAGAATTAGGAATATTTGAAGACGATTGTGTGTTCTTGTCATCTGATTTAGCATAAATGCTTGCAAATGACAGAACAAACGCTAAGAGAAACGCTGTGGATAGGGTAAAGATTCTACGCATAATTTAACCTTAATAATTCTAAACCTAATATTAATAAATCATTTTCATATTTAACAAAAAACCTTAAAAACAACAATATTTTGTAATTGTCATTTTAATAATATTTAAATTACTCCAAATATTAGAATAACACAAACAATTTTTATCAACAATTAATATTTTTTTAATTTTTTCTTAATTTTTGCTAAATTTTACTGGTCTGAACGACCATTCAGCAATATTCTAACCTCTAAAAGTGCTCGAATTGCACTTACATTGAAATTTTCTCCTTTTGAAGAATATAAGTTCAAAGGATAAGAATAATATACTACTGGAGAGAAAGTTACTTTTTTGGATATCTTAATATTGCCACCAATCATTGGGGTAATTGACAATAAAAGTCTATTAGTTTCTGGAAAATCACTATCATCAATTGTTTTAAGCATTGATTTTGTTCCTTCATAATTTACGCTTACGATTTCTCCATTGCTCAATCTAGCTGACGATTGTAAAAGTTCCTTCTGATATAAAATATGGTTGCTGACGTTTATTCCTGCTTCAAATCCTAATCTTGCAAATACATATTTAAATGGTGTCCATTTAAGATATGGAACAACAATTAGATTATGAAAATCTGCACTTGCTGTATTTCTAAATAAAATTGGTATATCTTCTGTTCTTCCAGAACTTGTGGAGGTCAATGTCATTTTTTCATATTCGCTATAAACTGCTTTTATGCTTCTATTGTCATAACCAAGCATTGCACCAATTGAAAATCCCATTCTTTTATTCAATTCTTGTTCGTAAAGAACTCCAATTGTAAAGCCAAGTTTAAGTCCATTATCAAAGCTGCAATTGCAAGAAGTTAGGAATTTTCCATTTTGCATATTCCCACCTAAACCTGCAAAAAATCCAAATTCTTTTTTATCTGGATCTAATGTTGGCTGATCTGTTGTAGATAGATTTTGAGAAAAAATATTAACACTTACAAGAAAAAATGCAATAAAACTTAAAAAATATTCTCTTTTCATACTGTTTCAATAAATATATTGTAAACTAAAAGAAAATTAACGTTTATATATAAAAAAATTTTAAGTATTATGAATGTTCCGAACATTTTTCAGTCAAACAGCGATGTAAATTATGTTTTTAATAGTGCTAGAGCATCTGCTATTAACATTTTAAGCAGATTCGAAAGAAGTGATTCTTATATTGACAAGCTATTAGGTTACGAACTCGAAACTCGCGGATTTAATGACTATGACAAAGCTTTGCTTGTTGAAATAGTTAATGGCGTAATTAGATGGAAAGGTAAATTAGATTACATCCTTATTGGTTTTTACCACGGTGATTATTTAAAATGTTTGAACATTGTAAAAAATTCATTAAGAGTAGCTCTTTATCAGATTTTATTTTTAGATAAAATTCCTATTCACGCAGCTATTAATGAATCTGTTGAAATCACCAAAAGAGTTCAAGGCGAGAAAACAGCTAATATAGTAAATGGAGTTTTAAGAAATATTGGTAGAAATCTTACTGAAATTAGATATCCAGACAAAGCCGAAGACCCAATTTATTATCTTTCTGTTATGTATTCTCATCCACGTTGGTTGGTTAGGAGATGGTTTGATAGATTTGGTGAAGCTCCTACCGAGAGATTGCTTTTTGCCAACAACAAAAAAGCTCATATTCCAATTCGAGTTAATACTTTAAGAAGTTCAGTTGATGAAATTGAAGTTATTTTGAAAGAAAAAAATCTAAATTATTACCAATCTCCATATTACAGAAATTCTTTTGTAGTTAAAAACATTAGAGCTGATATAAGGTCATACGAATCTTTCAGAGATGGTAAAATTACAATTCAGGATACAAGTGCTTCACTTTCTGCTACTTTGGCTAAACCAAAGGAAGGCAATTTAGTTATAGATCTTTGTGCGGCTCCTGGTGGAAAATCCTTCCTTTTGGCTGAGCAGATGAATAATCACGGTAGAGTGATTGCCTGCGATAAATATAAATCTAAATTATACTTTATTGAAGATGGAGCAAAAAGATTAGGTTTAACCTGCATTGAAACGAAAGAAGCTGATGCAATGACTATTGAGTTGGATGAATTAGCTGATGTAGTTTTTGCTGATGTTCCTTGCTCAGGATTAGGAACTATTTCTAAAAAACCAGAAATAAAATGGAAACGTGAGCGCGAAGATATTTATCAATTAACTGAAGTTCAAAAGCAGATTTTAGAGCATGCCTCCAAATTAGTTAAAGTTGGTGGAGCTATCCTTTATTCTACCTGCACGATTGAAGATGAAGAGAACAAAGATATTGTTAATAAATTTTTAGAAGAACATCCGAATTTTGAATTAGACCCAGCAGAAAAGTATTTACCTTTTGAGGTTTGCTCCGATGGATTTATGCAAACATATCCTCATATTCATTATATTGATGGAGCATTTGCA
>CAIWET010000419.1 GCA_903911805.1 uncultured Ignavibacteria bacterium
AGAAAAATAATATAAATTAATTAGGAGTTAATTTTAATGAAACTCACAGTTTACGCTTGGAGGCAGGCAAATGCCTCAGCCAAAGGCAAATTGGTAAAATATGATGTTGATCATATATTAGAAGATATGTCTTTCCTCGAAATGTTCGACGTGTTGAACGAAGAATTAATCGGAAAAGGCGAAGAACCTATTGCGTTTGATCATGACTGTCGTGAAGGTATTTGTGGCGCTTGCTCAATGACTATCAATGGCATTCCTCACGGTCACTTAAAAGGTACAACTACTTGCCAGTTACATATGAGAAAATTCAAAGATGGCGATACAATCTATGTAGAGCCATTTAGAGCAAAACCTTTCCCAGTAATCAAAGACTTGATTGTTGACAGAACTGCTTTTGACAGAATTCAACAAGCTGGTGGATTTGTTTCAGTAAGTACTGGAAATGCACAGGATGCAAATTGTTTACCAATATCTAAAGTAAATGCAGATTTATCAATGGATGCTGCAGCTTGTATTGGTTGTGGCGCTTGCGTTGCAGCTTGCCCTAATGGTGCAGCAATGTTATTCGTTGGAGCTAAAGTAAGTCAATATGCATTATTACCACAAGGTCAACCTGAACGCAAAGAACGCGTTTTAGCAATGGTTCAGACAATGGAAAATGAAGGCTTTGGAGCTTGTACAAATCATTACGAATGCGAAGCAGCTTGTCCAAAAGAAATTTCAATTAAATTCATTGCAAAAATGAATAGAGAATATCTTTCAGCAAGTATTTTTGGCAAATAATATTTTTAGCTAAATAAGCTTAAATATTTCTCAACTGAAAACTCAGTTTCAATAATAAAGGAACTGAGTTTTCGTATTTATACACTTAAAGAGATTTCTTTTTTTGCGATATTTCTTGTTACAATTATGAAAAAAACGACAATTATTATTCTAATGGTATTTTTATCTTTAAATTTTACTAAAGCTGATTATTTCGGATATGGTATAAAAAACTCGATGAAGAAAAATTTAGAACAATTACCGTTATTAAGAAATAATGCAATTCTAAAAATGGAATCCAGTAGAGATAGAGCTGGTAAAGGTACAGATGGATTTGCAAATAATTTTCTTTATTCAAAAAATGGAGAAAATTTCATGGTAGATACAAAAGGTCCAGGTGTTGCAGTTAGAGTATGGATGTTAGGATTTAATGAAGAAGATTATTTGATTTTTTATATTGATAGTGAATCAGAAATTACTGAAAGAATCAAATTAAAAGACTATTTTTCAGGTGAAAGTGAATATTTTCCTTATCCATTTACTTTAAATGGTGATATAAATTCCCGAGGAAATGTTAGTTATGTTGATATTCCATTTAATAAATCATTAAAAATATCAGTAATTGGTGACGGTTTTTATTGTATTGAATATTATATTCTTCCATCAAATATTGATATAAATTCCTGGTATTTCAATAAAATTGACAACAATACAAAGACTGATTATTTAAATAGTTATAATCCAAATTCTCAACAAATAATATCTAAAGAATATAATGTTTTAAAATCAAAAGATTCATTGAAAATTGCAGAGATAAATTATGCAGCCATTATTAATCAGTTAAAGTTAACGTTTAATCAATTAAAAAACACTAAAAATACTTATAATTATTTTACTGATGATGGTAGATCTCATCAAGGTAAAAGTGGATTTACAATCAAATTAAATAAAAATTACGATTACATTAGCATTAAGAGAAGAATTGATAATTGTTGTGGTGATTTGCAACATGCCCAGGTTTTCATAGATAATCAACCATACTATTTTTGGCTAAATGATGGTTTTGATATAAGGTATAGATGGAAATATCTTGACTATTACATTGATAATAGTATGTTTCAAAATAAGTCAGAAATAAAAGTAGAATTCAGATTTGTAAGCAAAGGTCCTACAACAATTTGGAATGAGTACTATTTTTGGATTTATGGAAATGATGAGTTAATTGATTCAATTGATGTGGGTAATATTAATTCAGAAAAAGCGCATAAATATTTCATTGAAAATCAAATTAGTCATGATACTTTAACATCTAAAGAATTCATTTCTGATAATAACAGAAGTAAATTGAATTCATTATTAGATAGTTGTTTTCTTAAATTCTATTGGGATGAAATGCAAATTCCAGCAGTAAATATTCCATTATCTCATTTTTTCAGCGTTGGAGCATTAACTAATCCAGAATCAAAATCAATCATAAATGGAATTGATTCGAATTCAGTTCTATTTAATTATTTCAATATGCCTTTTGCAAAAAATGCAAAATTATACTTAATAAATAATTCCTCATTTGATATTGACTCTTTAAGTATTGACATTGGTTTAAAGGAAAACATGTTTAAATCATCTGATTATGGATTGTTTTATTCACAAATGTATTCTTTTCAAGATACTATTATTTATAAAGCAATTGCTCCACCTGGCATTATCGGAGAAGGTCATCTTGTTGGTGTTAATATCAATGCAGATGGCAGATCAGATATTTATTTGGAATCTAATGATGTTTTTTATACTGATGATTTATTAACTCCTTATATTAGTGGAACTGGTATGGAAGATTTTTTCAATTGTGGATATTACTTTAGATCTGGTCCTGTCAGTCACCTTTTTAGTGGTTTATCAGATGCACTAGGCTCCAAAAGATCGATGTACCGAATGTTCATAACAGACCCGATACCATTTAAAAGTAATCTTTTAACTACATATGAATATTTTAATCCTTATGGTAATAATCCCAAGCTAGATATATCAATATTTTATTATTTAAATGATAAGAGTTCATTAATTTTGAGCGATTCATTGGATGTTGGAAATTTTAATTCTGAAGCAATTCATAATTATAATAGCACTCCAAGTGAATTAATTAATTCTATTTTTAGTTATGAAGGGGGTTTAAAGGAGAATAAAATAGAAGATAATGGCAGAATTGTTTCAAATGAATCATCATTCACTATTAAAATTAATAAAGACAATTTTGGAGTAAGGCTTTATAGACGATTTGATTTTGGAATAGAAAACCAGGAAGCTGATGTTTTTGTTAATGGTCAATATGTAGGCAAATGGTACAATAGTGGCTCTAATATTAAATTGAGATGGAGAGATGATGTGTTTTTTATTCCTCAAAACATAAGCGCAAATAACACTTCTTTGAATATTAAGATTATTAATCTTAACAAAAAAAATAATTGGACAGAATATTATTATAAAGCTTACTCAATAATCAGAAAAGATACATTTGTTGATAGTTCTAACTTGGACAATTCAAATTACGTATCTACTTTAATTTCTCCTAATCCGGTTAGTACAAAAATATTCATTCATTCATCAGATTATATTCATTATGAGCTTTATGACAACAAATTAGACCTTATTGAAAAGTCGATTATTGATAATCATTCAATTTCAGTTGAGCATTTACCAATTGGTATTTATTTTTTGATTTTAAAAAATAAGGATAAATCAGAATTTGTTAAATTTATCAAAATAGATTAATTTAAAATTTTATAAATTATTTGATTAAAAATTTTATCAGACTCGCCTTTGTTTTGATAAATATAATTTGAATTAATTTTAGAAATATTTTCATAATATGAATTATCATTTAATAAAATTTTGAAATAATTGAATAGGGATTCATAATCTCTAATTACTCCCAATCCGCCTAGTTCTTTCATTTTCACCGCGTCAGGAGAGTTTGTCATAATATTCCCACAAAGTACTGGTATTCCATAGCCTGCAGGTTCTGTAACAGAATGTACGCCTACTCCAAAAGCTCCACCAACATAAGCAAAATCTGCTAAAGAATATAATTTAAGCAGGATTCCAATTTTATCAATAATTAGAATATTTCCTGAAATTTTTTCTTTTATCGTTGCTGAATCAAGATTTTCAATTTCCGAATAAAGTATAAAGTTTTTGATTTTCTTTGTTAATTCTTTTATGTGCTTTTCAGTTGGTTCGTGAGGTACTAAAATTAATTTTAGATTCTTAAATTCTGGTTCCTGAATTGATTTTAAAAGTAAATCTTCATCTTTTTCCCAGGTACTTCCTGCAACGATAATTTTTTCATTTTCCTTCCAGAATTCTCGTTTTAATATGAATTGACTTTTGTCAAGATTTTCGATTGTCTTTATAATTCTATCGAATCTTGGGTCTGCAGAATGAACTAAATTATTTAATCCAAAATGCTCAAATAATGAATAATTCTCGTCATTGAAAGTAAAGATTTTTGTAAAATATTCATAATTCTTTTTTGTAAAAGATTGGAATATTCCATTTAGAATTAAACTTCTTGGAAAAGTTGCGGCAACCAGATAAATTGGAATATTTCTTAAATTTCCGATTTCTAAAAGATTCCTCCAAACTTCATAGCGAACTATTATTAAAGCTGAAGGTTGAATTTTATCATAAAGCATTCTAATAGCATTTTTATCATCGAATGGAAGATAAATAATTGCATCGGCAAACTTATATTTTAATTGATTATTATATCCTGATGGCGAAAAGAATGATGCGATAATCTGAATTTCTGGATTTCTTTCTTTAATTAATTCAATAATTGGCTTAGCCTGCTCAAATTCACCCATAGATGCTGAATGAAACCAAATTCTTTTTGAGCCTTTAGTAAGTTTATTTAAGCTCAAATGGGAATTTTCTATATTTGATTCTCTATCTTTGATTTTTGCTGAAAACAAAGATAGAGCTTTCAAAATAATTTTTCCAAATGGAATAAATATTGAATTATAAATTATTGAATTCGCCATTTTTATTTAAACTTACTTTTCAAATCGTCCAATGTAAAGAATATCGAATCCTTTGTTTGCTGAGGCTTCTTTGAAGCATCGTGTATTTTCATTGACAAACTAATTCTCTTTAATGATTCTTTCACGTCTATAACTCTTACTTTTACAACTTGACCAACTTTTACTATTTTTGTTGGATCGGTGATATATCTATCAGTCATTTCGGACAAATGGACTAATCCATCCTGATGTACTCCAATGTCCACAAAAGCACCAAAATTAGTAATATTTGTTACTACGCCTTCCAAAATCATACCTGATTTCAATTGCTTTATTTCTTTGATTTTGTCGTCAAAAGTTGCATATTTGAACTCAGCTCTTGGATCTCTTCCAGGCTTTTCCAATTCCTGAATAATGTCTTTCAAAGTAGGAATACCAATTGTATCAGTAAAATATTTTTGCAAATTCAAAGTTTTCAAAACTGCAGAATTACTAATAATATTTCCTAAATCCATTTGAAGATCTTTTGCAATATTTTCAACTATTGGATATGCTTCAGGGTGAACTGCCGTATTGTCCAAAACTCTTTTTCCATTGCGAATTCTTAAAAAACCAGCGGCTTGCTCATAAGCTTTTGGACCAAATCTTGGCACTTTCAAAAGCTCCTCTCTTTTATTGAAGGCACCATTTTTTGCGCGATAATCAACAATATTTTTTGCAATTGTTGAATTAATTCCGGAAACATATGTTAAAAGTTCTTTAGAAGCTGTATTTAAATCAACGCCAACAAAGTTTACGCAACTAATTACTGTTTCTTCAAGTTTTTTCTTTAATAATTTCTGGTCAACATCGTGTTGATATTGTCCAACGCCAATTGATTTAGGGTCAATTTTTACTAATTCGGCTAATGGATCTTGCAATCTTCTTGCAATTGAAATAGCTCCTCTAACTGTTAAGTCCATTTCTGGGAATTCTTCGTTTGCAACAACGCTTGCTGAGTAAACAGAAGCTCCAGCTTCGCTCACAACAACTTTGATTGGCTTTTTCTCTAAATCAGAAATTGCACCTGAGATAAATTCGTCAGTTTCGCGACTAGCAGTTCCATTGCCAATTGCAATTAACTGAACATCAAACTTTTTGATTAATGATAATATAATTTTCTTAGCTTCAATTTTTTGATATTCTGCTTGGAATGGAAAAATCGTAAAATATTCAACAAAATCGCCTACTGTATTAACAACAGAAACTTTGCAACCCGTTCTGAATCCTGGGTCAATTCCGATTGTCATTTTCATTCCAGCTGGAGATGCCAATAAAAGCTGTCTCATATTTGATTCGAATACTCTAATCGATTCTTCATCAGCCATAGATTTTTTCATTAATCTAACTTCGCTGATTAAAGAAATTTTCATCAATCTAGTAAATGCATCTTTAATAGTATTTTTAAACAAATCATAAAGGTTGTTATCCGATGTATGAATTTCTTTTTTTGTAAGATAATCCATTATTTTTACATCGTCATATTTGAAGTCAATTTTAATAATATCTTCGGATTCACCTCTACGAATAGCAAGCATATTATGAGCAGTTATTGATTTTACTGGAGCACTGAAATTTCTATACATTTCATATTTAGTAGTGCCTTCTTCAATTGAAGCATCAATTGAAGTAATAAAAGTACCATCATGTAGCAAGAACTCTCTAACCCAAGCTCTATAATCAGCGACTTCAGAGATTTCCTCAGCAATAATATCGCATGCGCCTTTAATAGCTTCGCTAATATCTTTTACTCCTAATTCTTCAGATATGAAAGGTTGAGCAGCCTCAGCAATATTAAAGGCTGGTAAACCTGGTTTATTATGCTCTTTGAAAATAATTGCCAATGGTTCTAAACCCTTTTCTTTTGCGATTGTTGCTCTTGTCCTCTTTTTAGGTTTATATGGCAAATAAAGGTCTTCGAGTTCAGTTTTATTAAGTGTACCTTCGATTTTCTTTTTCAATTCATCGGTTAATTTGCCTTGTTCTTCTATTGACCTAAGAATAGTGAGTTTTCTATCTTCCAATTCTGTTAAATAGTCGAATCTATCAAAGATATCGCGAATATAATTTTCATCTAATTCGCCAGTTCTTTCTTTTCTATATCTTGCAATAAATGGAATTGTTGCTCCATCATTTTTTAATTCAATAACATTTTCGGTTTGGTGGTATTTAATTCCCAATTCACTACTTATAACATCTAATATATTAATCATATTATCCTTTAATTCCAATTTTCAAAGATACAAATTTAAGTAATTTCG
>CAIWET010000420.1 GCA_903911805.1 uncultured Ignavibacteria bacterium
AAAGTTTTTTGTAATTTTGAAATAATTATTAATTAATAAGTAAAGTTTATGAAATTAAATATAAGAACTCTCATTTTGGGAACAATAATTCCTGCATTATTAAGCACTCTTTCATTGAAATCAGAAGAATTATCAGAAAAAATCCTTAATGGATTATTAAATTCATCATTATACGAACGTCCATTTGTTTCTGAATTTCATAGCTCAATTTCTAAAGTGGAGCTTGGATATAATAAGAGTTATGCTGAATATAACCTTAATTCTGAAACAGAAAAATTTGATAGACCAATGATTGAATTGCATCTTGGTTTTGAAGCTCCTCTTTTTTCATATGATATATTTGATGATAAGAACAAAAAGAGTTGGTCAATCGGGGCAACCTTGCCAATCAGCGTTCACGTATTGGAAGATATTTTTGAGCCAGTTACTGCTGCAGTAATAAATACAGACTTTCGATTTGGATCGCCTAGAATAAAGGCGATTAAGTACTTGAATGATGAAGGATTTTTAAAGAATATTTCTTTTTCGTGGATTCCGATGTTTCACGAGTGTACTCATCTTGGCGACGAGATTATTATCTATAGAAAAGATGTGGATTTTCCAATAACACGAATAAATGTAAGCTACGAATATACTGAATTTCATTTAACATTGAATGATGTTGCCGACAGCAAAAAGAATGAACACACTTTGCGTTTTGGTCTACTTTATAGATTGAGTGACAGAGGCTATGGCTATTTTGACATTCAAAAGCAAGCTATTGATATTGATACAGTTACTTATGTTAAGCACAGTGAATTTAGATTTGAGTGTTTTGCAGCTTATCAATACCAAAGAACTGAAGGTTTTTTAGCTAGCGAAAGATTTAGAAATATATTGAGTGCTGAATTTAGAAGCAGAGTTAGATATGCATATCCAATTTATAAAATGGATAAAGGTGTTTGGCAACCTACAGAAGTAAAAGAGGGTTATATTGGCAATATTAATCTTTATTTTGGTTGGAAGTTTTATGCTAAATCAGACAATCAATCATTAGGTTTTTATTTCCATTATTTTAGGGGATTAAATCCTTATGGACAATTAAGAAATTATGCAGGATATAATTTCTTTGGACTTTCATTGACTTATGAACCATAAGCAAAGTCTGAAAATGTTTAAATAATTTAATATTCATCCGATGATTTCAAAGTCATCGGATGAATAATCAAATTTTACTCCACTATAACCTTCGAGGTACTCGATACACTTCCATGTTGTATTTTAATAAAATAAGCTCCTTTGGGATAAGAAGAACAATTCCAATTTAAAATTCCGTTATTTGGACCTGATTTATCAAGAGTAATTCTATTTTCTGTTTTAATCATTTCGCCAATTGAATTTGTAATTGTAATTATAGCATTGTCAATATCATCATTATTATCCCAATAAATCATTGATCTTATGTATCCATTGCTCGATGGTACAGGATATGCTGGGAAAGAATAAAGGTAATTGTCGTTTTCGATTTTGGGTTCTTCTATAGCTGATAAACCAAAGTCAGAGAGCTTGGCTGTAAAGACTCCATTTGTTGTACCAAGATAAATATCACCATTAAATTCTATAACAGAAGTTGTATTTAAAGTTTTCAATCCTTCATTTACTTCTATCCAATTATCTCCTTTATCTAATGAAAGAAATACACCTATATGTGTATTTGCAAAAATGAAATTTCTTGTTCCAAAAAGCGAATTACAAGACGGATAAGATAAGTTGATTTTCGGTAATAATTTATTCTCCCAAGTCTGACCATAATCTGTACTTATATTGATAAAGCCACTAAAACCATTATCTATTGTTGCATAAAAATTACGGTCAAAAATATTTGTATAATCACTTGAATAATTAAATAAATCATCTAAAGTAGTGTCTCTAATCCAGCTTAAACCATTATCTTTAGAGACATAATAAAATGAATTCGATTTTATGGTTCCTTTAAAGTAAATATCATCATTGATAAACCCAATTCTTGATATTCTAATATTTGAATCAATTTTCTCGTTAATTTGCACCCATTCTTTTCCGTTATCAATTGAGATTAGTAATTTTGAACCAGAAGTGCGTAAAAATAATTTATTATCTTTACAAATCATATCATTAGGATAGCTTGGAGAAAATTTGATATAATCAATTAAATTATTATTTGTATCTTTGACTAACAAACCATTATATGTAAGTATAAACTTTCTATCAAGATTTGTTAGGATTTTAAATATACTTCTTATAGTATCTTTATCAAATTCAACCCACCTGTTTTCGGTTTTATTAAATTCGTATAAATTAAGTCCACTTTTTAAGTATATTTTCTCATTATCTCGAAAAAAGGAATCACCATTTTTATAAGTCAGTCCATTATTCCTTTTTTCCCAAGTTATACCATCATTGGTTGAAGCATATATTCCATTATAAGTACAAAAAAATACTGTAGAATCTATTTTTTTTGAATATATGATTTGTTTGTTTTTGAAAATATCATTAATTGGATTTATTTCTTTTAAATCTTTAGATAATAAAAAATTTCCATTAAGATTAGTATTTAAATAAAAATAAT
>CAIWET010000421.1 GCA_903911805.1 uncultured Ignavibacteria bacterium
AGTTTTATTCTAAATTCAATTAGTGACGAAAAAAATTCATTAAAAACCTTATTTTCTGTCATTTTATATATTTCAATGTTCATTGGTTATCTTGTTTTTCTAGATATCAAATCAATAAAAAATACAATATCAACAAAGCAGTATATTTTTAAATTAATTATTTGGATGATGACTTATTTAATAATATCAATGGGTATATTATATTTACATTTTGAAATTTTAAATAGAGTTGATAATGCAATATTGCGATTATTTTTAATGTTTTTAAATAACTTTATATTGTTTTGTTTTTATTATCAATCTTTTAAAAGAAGAAAAAGTTTTAAATTTTAAGGAATAATTATGTTTAGATTGTTATGGGAAGATCTGAAATTATATAAATTAAATTTCTTAGTGTCCATATCTTTGAGTTTTTTTGTTGTTTTTATAATTCAAATATTGAAATTTGAAATTTCATCTTTAATTTTATTAATTTTGGTTTTTTTTCTTGAATTTAAAAGGTATACGCTAATTACCAATAACGGTTATTTTGCATTAATTAATAAATTGCCAATTACAAAAAGTGAAATTTACTTTATAAAGTTTTTTAGTAGTATATCTGGAATATTGGTAATAATGTTGCCATTTTGCGTTTCTGATTTTTTCATACCTTATAAAAAGGAATTTTTTTATTATTCAAATATATTTATTTCTAATTTGATGGTTGGTTTAATTATAAATAATAACACAAATTTATTTAGGTATAAAAATGTTCAAAAAAATGCTTTTCAATTAATTGGTTTATTTTTAGGATTATTAATTAATTTTTCAATATTTAGTTATATACTTTCAGATGAAAGAATAATTTTAAAAAATAACCATTACGGATTAAATTATCTATTGTGTTTAATCATTCAATTAATCTTTCTATTTTACTATGGAAAAATTATAAATTATTTCTTTGAAAAATCATTAAAAATAAAATAAAATTGCGATAATTTAGACTTTTTATCTTTATTATTTAAGGAAAAAAATATGACTGAAGAACAATTAGAAAAACTCAAATATCCACTTGGAAGATTAGCTTTCCCAGAAAATTTCACTGCTGAATTATTCTCAACTATGATTAATGACTTGAAAGAATTTCCGGCACTATTGGCAAATGAAGTTAGCAATTTGAATGAAGAGCAATTAAATACTCCATATCGTGAAGGTGGCTGGACTTTAAGGCAAGTTGTTCATCATTTGGCAGATAGCCATATGACTGCTTTTCTTAGATTTAAAATGGCATTAACAGAAGAAAATCCAACAGTTAAGGGATATAAACAAGATTTATTTTCAAAAACTGCAGATGTGATGAATTCGGACTTGAAATCGTCCTTAAATATACTAGATGGAGTGCACCAGAGATGGCCAACCTTGCTCAATACGATGTCTGCCGAGGAATTTGAAAGAACTTTTTATCATACAGAATACGACAGAACATATATCTTGAAGAATGTTTTGGCACTTTATTCTTGGCACGGTAAGCATCATTTGGCACATATTATTAATCTGAAAAAAACAATGAGTTGGTAATTAATAATATTTAATTATCTATTCGTCTTTAAATATATATATTATTTTTTTGATGTAGGAGATTTAATTATGGCTAAAGAACAAGTAACCAAAAAAGAAGTAAAGAAAAAAGCAACTAAAACTTTGGTTGAAAAAAGAAAAGAAAAACAAGAGAAAAAAGCAAGCAAAAAATAATTTGTTTAACTTGAATTTCTTTCTGGATTTCAATTAAAAGAATTTTTGAATACGCCGAGTTGCTGAAGTATATTTAGCAAATCGGCTTTTTTTTAATAAATAGAAATATATGAAAAAAATAGGTATTATAATGTCAATGATAGCAACTGTTTTATCATTATTCGGATGTGGCTCTCCAAACTTGCCTTTAGAAGTTGTAAAAAAAGTTGATTTGGATAGATATCTTGGCAAATGGTATGAAATAGCATCATTTCCGCAATCTTTTCAAAAAGGTTGCAATTGCTCGACTGCTGAATATTTCAAAACTGATAAAGGATATATTCGGGTATTGAATACTTGCAAAAAAGGAAGCCCAGATGGAGAAACAAAAACAGCTGATGGCAAAGCTTGGGTGGTAGATACAAATACAAATGCCAAATTGGAAGTATCATTCTTTTGGCCTTTTAAAGGAGATTATTGGATAATTGATTTGGCTGATGATTATAGTTATGCAGTAGTCGGTCATCCAAACAGAGAGTATTTATGGATACTATCACGTACCCCTAAAATGGATGTTACTATTTATAATGTTATTTTAGATAAAATTAAAAATATGGGGTTTGATATCTCAAAATTAAATAAAACTGTACAAACTTGTAATTAAGAGAAAATGAAAGTATATAAATTCGTAAAAAAACAGCACGTTAATGTAAGCCAAAAAACAGCTTGGAATTTTTTTTCTGCACCAAATAATTTAAAGGAAATTACACCAGATTATATGGGATTTGATATCCTTGATACAGAAGAAGAAAAAATGTATCCTGGTCAGATAATTTCTTATTTTGTAAGTCCATTATTTGGAATTAAAATGAGATGGACAACTGAAATTTCCCACGTTGTTGAGCCACATTATTTTGTAGACGAACAGAGGTTTGGTCCTTATAGCTTTTGGCACCATAAACACTTCATAAACGAATCTCCTAATGGCGGCGTAGATTTAGTCGATATAATCCATTACGGCCTTCCATTTGGCTTTATTGGCAGAATAGCTAATAGTTTACTAGTTGTAAAAAAGTTAGAAGAGATTTTTAATTATAGAACAAAAAAAATAAAAGAAA
>CAIWET010000422.1 GCA_903911805.1 uncultured Ignavibacteria bacterium
AAAATGAAAGTACTTAAATATATAATATTTTTCTTTATTTCTCTCGGAATTGCATATTCTCAATCATATAATTCTTATTTGGTAAAATTTAAGAATACTGGCGAATTAAATAAATACTTTTCTAAAGCTGGAATTCAAGAGAAATCTATTAAATTGATTGATAATTCTAAATTCGATAAAAATAACAATATAACTCTCTCAGAAAAATCGTTTGATTTGCTGAATAATCTTGAAAAATATGCAGTTATCCAAAAAAATGCAGATATAAATTCTCTTAAAAATAACTTCGAAATTGAATCAATTGAACCAAATTATATTTATCATATCGAGCAAACTACTACTTCACCAAATGATGAAAAGTACTCTGAGCAATGGGCTTTGAAAAATATCAATGCAGAATTTGCCTGGAAAAAAGCTACAGGCAAAGGCGTTGTTGTTGGAGTTATTGATACTGGTATTGACTTCGAACATCCTGATTTGGTCAATCAACTTTGGATTAATTCAAAAGAAGACATTAATAAAAATGGGAAATTCGATCCCTGGTCCTCAAATGTTAAAAAGAATGGAGTTTTTGGCGATTTAGACGGAATCGATAACGATGGCAATGGTTTTGTTGACGATATTATCGGTTATGACTTTGTTGACCAAAAGAAAGCCAATATTGGTGATAATCAAAATCAAGACCCTATTCCTTTTGACGAAATGGGTCACGGAACAATGGTAAGTGGCATTATTGCAGCTGAACATAATAATAAAATTGGAATATCTGGTTTAGCTTATAATTCTAAAATAATGATGATTCGTACTTTTGACATTATGGGAAATGCCGAAAGTCATAATATAGCTTCTGCGATTCTCTATGCTGTAATCAATAAGGCAAGAGTAATAAATTGTAGCTTTGGCGATGCTTATTCTGCTCCTGTAGTATATGATGCAATGAAATTTGCTCAAAGCATGGGATGCGTAATTGTTGCCTCTTCTGGGAATAATGGTTGGAATGACCCGCATTATCCATCTGATTACGAAGGAGTTATCTCTGTTGGAGCTTCGGATATAAATAGTAAAAGATATGGTTATTCAAATTATGGGGACAATCTTGCAGTTTTGGCTCCTGGTGCAAATGTTCTTTCAACTGACTTTTTTAGCACTTATTCTACTAAAAATGGTACTTCTTTTTCTGCACCTCACGTTTCAGCTTTGGCTGCGTTATTGTTGGAAATTAATCCTCTCTTAAGTTCTGACGAGATTAAGAGCATAATGTCAAATTCTGCGAAAATGCCAACTACAACAGATTGGAATCAATATTGGGGTGCTGGTATAATTGATGCCGGGGAAGCTGTTAATAATACTCCTGCTATGAATATTAGCATTTCCTCTCCATTGAACGAACAAGTTTTTGAAAGAAATTTAAATAAAAATATTGCCCTAGTTGGGTCAATCAATGCTCCATTAATGAAAAATTCCTGCGATATTTATATCGGAAAAGGATTTAATCCGACCAATTGGACTTTGATTAAAACAATTACGAATACTCCAATAATAAATGATACTATTGCTGCATTTTCAATTGCAGAATTAGATATGAGAGTTGATACAAACTATACTTTCAGAGTTGTTGTCGAGATGAAAAATGGCAAAATAATTGAACAAAGAAGAAGAATTACTTTGGTAACAAATAATCCTTTGCAAATTTTGAATGTTAATGTAATTCAAGCGTGGGATAATAATGTACTCGGCACAATAGCAGGAATTACTACCAATATGCCTTCTAAAGTGAGCATTTCATACGTTACTCCTTCTGGAAAAACTATTAGCAGTACTGATTTTGCAAATTTTGCTTATTATCATCCAATTAAAATCAATAAATCTGAAAGATTGTCTGGCAATTTTACCGCAAAAGTAACTGCAGAGATTCAAAATGGTGCAACTGCTCAACGTACAATTACATTGAATTTGAGCGATGAATATTTTCCATTAGAAAATTATAATTTGAAAAGCTATACGATCAAACCTTCTTACCTTTTTGATGGAAGCGCGAAGCTCTATAATGAAGAATCTTCTATAGTTGCAAATGACTTAACTGGTGGAGTTTTAGGGAAATTATTTACATATAATTTTAATCCTTCAACTAAAACTTTTGAAGTAAAAGATTCTTTAAATCAATCATTAATCGCTGTAGGTATGGGAGATTCGAATGGTGATGGTATTAATGAAATGCTTTTTAAAGCAAGCGGAACCACCACATTATTTCAACACGATGCAATTAATCAAAATCCATTTTCAAAAATTCTTTACGAAAATTCTTTTGGAAATTTTTGGGCTCAGGCTCTTTATAATATTGATGGAAAACCGAATGACGAAATAATTTGTTATTCCGATTCTTCCTATCACGTTGTTGGGTATTCCAATGGTGCTTATCATCAATTAGCACAAACTAAATTACCTTTAAAATTCAAAAAATTAGGAACTTTGCCTGGCTTAGCTTTGGGTGATTTTGATGGCGATGGCAATAAAGATATGGCTTTTAGCAACGAAAAAGGAAATTTATTTGTATTTAATTATAAAAATGATGCTCTTGAATTGCAATTCATTGACTCAGTGAACTATTCCAAAAGCTCCCAATATATGAGTTCGTTGGACTTTGATGGTGATGGTAAAGATGAAATCGCAATTCTAGATAATACTTCGGGTCCTCTTTTTGGTCTTGAAGAAGTTGGCGAACCAATTTGGCAACTAAGAGTTTATAAATTCGAAGCTCCAAATAATTATAAAATTATATGTTCAAATTACATTTATGGTGTAATTACTGGTCAAACTCGTAGCGGTGTAACTATTCGCAATGGAATGACTTGCGGAGATATTGACGGAGACAAAAAAGATGAGATTCTTGTTTCAGCGTTTCCAAATGTTTATGCTTTTAAGTATGATTCCGAAAAGATAATCAAGCCAGCAATGATTTTGAAAAACACATTTACAAATAATTGCATTATTCACGATTTTGATAAAAACGGCATTAATGAAATTGGTTTTAACGATGGCAATAGCACTTATTTTGCAGAAATGAATAAGCCAACCGAGACTACTGAAACTCCAATTAATTTCAAGGGAAATTTGATCGATAATAATACAATCGAATTTACTTGGGATGCAGTGCCAAATGCAGAATTTTATCAACTTTATAGAGCAGTTTTGAATGGCAATTTTTACGATTTATTTTTGATTGAAGAAACTCAATCAACTGCTATAACAATTGATACTTTTAAACTTGATAAAACTTATGAATTCATTTTAGCGGCTGTAAATACTAAATTAAAAAATCAAAAAAGTAATTATTCCAATATCTTGTCAGTTCATACTGCTTTGCCTTGGGCAATTAAAAATGTATATGTAAAACAGCATACATTGGAAGTTACATTTGCTGGAAAGCTCAAATCTGAACCAATCGAATCCAATATTTTTTATATTAAAGACAGTAAAAATATAATATATAAGCCTCTTTCAATTCTTCCTGCAAGCGATTCACTTATGATTATAAGCTTTACAAGAATTCCATTGGGAAGCTTGAAATTGCAAAATGAAACATTCCTGGATTATTGGAATAATACGGTTTATGCCGGAATATTTATTTTTGAAAATGTTCAGCAATCTCCTGATGAACCAGAGCTTTACTTAACTAAGTTAAATACTAATTCAGATCCATATAAATTCTCTCTAAACTTCTCTGAAAACCCAGATTTTACTTCCATGAATAAAAGCTCATTTAGAGTATATCGCTCAATAGATGACAATGGAACAAATCAGGATATTGAGATTTTATCTATGTCCCTAAATTCAAATAATTCTGCAATTGATTTTGAATTGAGTAGAAGTGAAAATATTTTTGCATCAGGAAAGACCTATTTCATCACGTGCTTGAGTGGCAAATCCACATCAGGACACGAAATTACCAAAGGTGCAGGAAATACTCTTGCCTTTGTATTAACCAATGACGAGCTAAATAAAGCCTATGTTTACCCAAATCCAATCAAGTATTCCGAAAATTATTCAGTATATTTTGCAAATCTCCCATTGAGAGCTGTTGTAGAAATTTACAACATAGAAATGAATAAAATCAAGGAATTGAGCGAAAGCGACGGAAATGGTGGAGTGAAATGGGATTGCAGAGATGAAAATGGCAATCAGCTAAATACTGGAATTTATTTTTTCAAAGTAATAAAATATAATCTAAATTTACCTGAATCAGAATCTGAAATTAAAAAGTTTGCAATTATCAAATAATTTACAATTTCTTTTGGTTAGCATTAAATAAAGTCATAATTTTGATTTGAATTTTTTAACGTATTCTTTCAATTTGGAGATGAATTATGAAAAAGCAAATAATGTTGATTTTATTAGCTATGTCATTGCTTTCTTCGTGTGGTCAAACCGGAAATATCTTTAAACAAATTATTGGCCAGGATCCCGATCCTCCAGAAGGTTATAACCCAATGTTTGTTTCAAAAGTTGAAAGAATCAAATCTGATTCTTTTGATAGTACTCAGATGGTAATTTCTAGAATTGACCCTTACAAAGAAAATAAAGTTAGACTTTATGTCCATTTAATTGAAGATGGAAATACTTTCCTTTCAGGTGCTGCCGATGGTAATAATAAAAAAATCTGGTGCCAATTAATCGACTCGGTTAATGGCGAAGAGCACATCGTAAAAGATTTTAAAATCAGAGAATCTTCTAAAGAAGACAGAAAACCACAAGCTATCGCTATGGTTATGGATCACTCTGGTTCTATGGGTGACAATAGAGCCAAAGAAGTGCAATCAGCTGTTAGCAACTTTCTTGATATTTCAAAAAAGAAAGATGACGAGATTGCGTTGGTGAAATATGACGACAGCGTTGGAGTTGAGTGCAACTTAACAAGAGATTTAAGTGAATTGAAAAGTAAATTTAAAACAAATGGTCTTGGTAGTTTTGGGAAGCAAACTGCTACTTTAGATGGCATTGTTGCCGGAATTAATCAGGTATCAAATGCAAAATCTGGATTAGATAGGATTGTAATGGTATTCACTGATGGGCAAGATAATAAGTCGCATTATAAGAAAGACCAAGTAATCTCACTAGCTAGAAAAAACAACGTAATGATTTGCGCAATTGATTATGGCGTTGCAATTTCAGAACAATTTTTAGAAAATATTGCCCAAGCAACTAATGGAACTTATAATCATATTTATAAAGCAAAAGAATTCAATTTGGTTTTTAGAGATATTTATCTTAGATTAGAAAAATATTATGAAATTGAATTTGAACCAGAAGAATTTGGACACCACAAAGTTACTTTAAAGCTTTGTCCTCCTAAAAAAGAGTCGATTTCTTCTTCTATGGAATTCGACAACCGCCCTTACGAAGGATTGACAACAATTTTAAATGTAAATTTTGACACCAATAAAGACATTTTGAAAAAAGATTCGTATAAAGAAATTGAAAAGATGTATTCAATGATGAAAAAGAATCCTTCAATGTCAATTGAGCTAAGGGGACATACTGACTCAAAAGGAAGCAAAGAAAAAAATCTTAAGCTTTCTCAAGATAGAGCTGATGCTGTAAAAGAAGCATTAGTAAAAAAAGGAATTGATGACTCTCGCATTAAATCTGTTGGCTATGGCGATACGGTGCCAATTGATTCTAATGACACAGAAGAGGGAAGATCAAAAAA
The DNA here is from genome assembly GCA_903911805.1 of uncultured Ignavibacteria bacterium. Lineage (GTDB taxonomy): Bacteria > Bacteroidota > Ignavibacteria > Kapaibacteriales > UBA2268 > CAIWET01. The sequence continues at coordinate 5,708 of CAIWET010000422.1, forward strand.
TAGAAGAACAGAATTTTTAGTTTTAACAAAATAGATTTTTGGAGATTTTCTAACGATGAAATATTATATT
>CAIWET010000423.1 GCA_903911805.1 uncultured Ignavibacteria bacterium
AATATTATATTATGATATTATTATTAGAATTCGCAATGTTAGGCGTATTCGTATCATTAGATTTATTCTTATTCTATATTTTCTGGGAATTGATTTTAATACCTATGTATTTTATAATTGGTATTTGGGGTGGAAAAGACAGAATTTATGCAACTGTGAAATTCTTTATATTCACAGTGGTTGGTTCTTTATTGATGCTTGTAGCAATAGTTTGGTTGGGTAATTTCGTTGGAAGTTATTTAGCAGCAGCTGGAAAATTAGCAAGCGGATTTACAACTAATTTTGCATTAATAAGAGAAACTTTGCAAACAGTGAATTTACCAATGGATGTTCAAAACTGGATTTTCTTAGCATTTGCTCTATCTTTTGCTATCAAAGTTCCGCTCTTTCCATTGCATACATGGTTGCCAGATGCTCATACCGAAGCGCCAACACCTGGATCTGTTATTTTAGCAGGTGTATTATTGAAAATGGGAACTTATGGACTAATTAGATTCAATGTAGAATTATTCCCACAATCAGCAATGCATTATTCTTCAATTATTTCTGTATTAGCGGTAATTGGAATAATTTATGGTGCAATCGTAGCAATGATTCAAACAGATGTAAAGAAACTTGTTGCTTATTCATCAGTGAGTCACTTGGGGTTTGTTGTTCTTGGAATATTTTCATTAACAGCTGCTGGTATTCAAGGTGCTTTGATTCAAATGGTTAATCACGGTTTATCAACTGGTATGTTATTCCTTTGCGTAGGTATAATTTACGAAAGAAGACATACTAGAGAAATTGCAGAATTTGGTGGTTTGGCAAAAGTTATGCCTATATACACTGTATTTTTTGCAATAGCTATGTTAGCATCAGTTGGATTACCAGGATTGAATGGATTTGTTGGTGAATATTTGACTTTAGTTGGTGCATTTACATCACCTGTTCTTCATAACTGGGGTTATACAATTTTTGCAGCATCTGGAGTAATTTTTGCTGCAGTATATCTTTTATGGATGTTCCAAAGAGTTATGTTTGGGCAAATAACTAATCCTAATAATTTAGGATTAAAAGACGTGAATGCAAAAGAAGTTTGGACACTTGTACCTCTAGTAATTTTTATAGTATGGATTGGTGTTTATCCAAATACATTTATGAAATATTCCGAAAAGGGAACACGTGCAGTTGTAAATAGAGCGTATGAAAAGAATGGTATGCCAAAGCCATTTTATATGCCTGAAATTGAAATTAAAAAAGAAATTAAATCAGAAAATATATCTAAGTAGGAAATATCAGGGAATTGAATATGATAGAATTTAAATATGCTTTACCTTTATTATTGATGTCATTTTTTTCTATTACTTCTATTGTAATAGATGCTTTATTTAACAAGAAATCTGTTTCCTATTTTTATTCTTTATTCGGATTGATTGTTGCCGGTGCTTCAAGTGTTTATTGCTTAACTCTTCCGGCTTTTTCTACAAATTTTCAAAGTATGAAAGATGTAGAATATCCAATTACAAATAATATGATTGCATTAGGTGGATTTCCATACTTTTTTGATATATTATTTATTTTAGCTGGAATATTAACTGTATTGGCAGCAAAAGATTATTTAAATAGAGAAAAATATAATTTAAATGAATTTTATTCTTTACTCTTAATTGCAATATCTGGAATGTTAATGATAGTTCACTCTAAGAACTTCTTAATTCTATTTATTGGTATTGAGATTATGAGTGTGACCTTTTATATTTTAACAGGTTTTTTCAGAAGAAATCTTTTATCTATTGAGGCAGCTGTTAAATATTTCTTATTAGGTGCTTTTGCTACTGGATTTTTACTCTATGGAATTGCACTCATTTATGGTGCAACTGGTACAATTGATATGGCAGCAGCTGGAATCAAAGTAAGTTATGGATCTGTTAATAACACATATTTAATTATAGGATTAGGTATGATGATTATTGGATTTGCTTTCAAAACTGCAGCTTTCCCATTTCATCAATGGGCTGCTGATGTTTATCAGGGAGCACCTACAATAGTTACAGGATTTATGAGTACTGCAGGTAAAATTGCAAGTGTAATGGGATTATTGATTGTTTTAAAGTATATGTTGCCACCATTAGTTAATACTCATTTATTAACAGAATCAGATGGATTGCAATTAATTTTGTCTAAAAATATTGAAACTGTAAGAATTATTTTAGCAGTAATTGCTGCGGCTACAATGTTATTTGGTAATATTGTTGCTTTGGTTCAAAAAAATGTTAAAAGAATGTTGTCATATTCTTCAATTGCACATGCTGGTTATTTAATGATTGGTGTTGTTTCAAATAATGTTGAAGGTTGGACTGCAATTTCATTTTATGCCGTATCTTATACTTTAATGCAACTTGGAGCATTCATCGTTTTATCTTTACTTGAGAGAAATAATGAAGATAATCTTAATTTGGATGATTATGCTGGTCTTTACAAAAGCCAACCATACTTGTCAGCTGTTTTAGCAATGTTTATGCTTTCTTTAGCTGGAATTCCACCATTCGCAGGATTCTTTGGTAAATACTATTTGTTTATTTCAGCGATTAAAGGTCAATTTACTTGGTTAGCAATTGTTGGGGCAATATCTTCAATTATTTCAATGTATTTTTATATTGGATTAATTATTAAGATGTATTTCAATGAACCAGCTGATAAAAAATTGGAGCCAACAAAGAGCCCACT
>CAIWET010000424.1 GCA_903911805.1 uncultured Ignavibacteria bacterium
AATGAGTAATTAAAATTGAATGAATAATTATTAATTTTTTGTCGGAACTTTTTATGAAAAACCTAAAAAATCTCTTTTTTTCTAACTTATTGATTATATTTTTTATATCAGCATCGTTTTCAAGTGCAGAAATTAAAATTAATTCGATGAAAGATAAATTACCAATGAATTCAGATGTGAAAATTGGTTATTTATCTAATGGTATTAAATATTATATCAAGAAAAATTCAAAACCAGAAAAAAGAGCAGAATTAAAAATCGCTTTTAATGCAGGATCAATTTTAGAAGATGATGATCAGCAGGGATTAGCTCACTTTGTAGAGCATATGTGCTTTAATGGAACTAAAAATTATCCAAAAAATGACTTGATTAACTTTTTAGAGTTAACTGGCGTTAGATTTGGTGCAGATTTGAATGCTTATACCAGCTTTGATGAAACAGTTTATATGCTTCAATTGCCTACTGATAAACCTGAATTATTAGATAAAGGTATTGATATTCTTGAAGAATGGGCACACGAAGTATCAATGGAAGACACTGAAATTGATAAAGAACGTGGCGTTATTATGGAAGAATGGAGATTAGGAAAAGGCGCTCAAGATAGAATCCAGAAACAGCAATTCCCAATATTGCTCCATAACTCAAAATATGCAAATAGACTTCCTATTGGCGATACTAATGTTTTAAGAAACTTCAAATATGAAACATTAAGAAAATTCTACAGAGAATGGTATCGTACAGACTTAATGGCAGTTATTGCAGTTGGTGATTTCGATGTTGCTGAAGTTGAAAAATTAATCAAAAAACATTTTGAACCAATTCCAAGATTAAAAAATGCTAAAAAACGTGAAGAATTTACTGTTCCTTTCCACAAAGAAATTTTAGTTTCTTTAGCTTCAGACAAAGAATTAACTATGCCAATGGCACAAATTTATTTCAAATCAAAAGAAGCTGAAAGAGGAACCTACGAAGAATATAGAAATAATATCAGAAATGGTATGATTGCTAATATGCTTTCTAATAGATATCAAGAATTAACTAAAAAACCTAATCCTCCGTTCCTTTTTGCTGGTGGTGGATATTCTAGCTTTATTGGTGATGCTTCAGCATTTGCTGTTGTTTCTGCTTTAAAATCTGATGATATGATGAAAGGTTATAATGCTTTATTAACTGAACTTTTCAGAGCTTACCAAAATGGTTTTACTAAAACTGAATTGGAAAGAACAAAAAAAGAAATGTTAAGAGCTATGGAAAGCAATGTTAAAGAAAAAGATAAAACTGAATCAACAGATTTAGCAGCTGAAATGGCAAGAAACTTTACTCGTGGCGAGTCAATGCCAGGTATAGAATATGAATATGAATTATATAAAAAATTCATTCCTGAAATTACAATTGAAGAATTAAATGCTTTAATGAAATCATATATCAGCAAAGAAAATATTGTTATTTCTTTAGCTACTCCTGAAAAAGAAGGAATTAAAATCCCAACTGAAAATGAATTATTAAGTGCTTTCAACGAAGCATTTGATAAAAAATTAGAAGATTACAAAGATGTTGTTCCAGATGGTAAATTAGTTAAAAAATTGCCACCAGCAGGAAAAATTACTTTTACTAAAGATTTCAAAGATTTAGGTGTAACTGAAATGACTTTATCCAATGGAGCAAAAGTTGTTTTAAAATCAACTGATTTCAAAAATGATGAAATTCAAATTTCAGGATTTAGCAAAGGTGGAACATCATTAGCTTCTGATGAAGATTTTATTTCTGCAAGTTTAGCATCTTCGATTATCAATCAAAGTGGTCTTGGCTCAATGGATGAAACAAAATTAGAAAAATCATTATCTGGCAAATTAGCTAGAGTAAATTCTTCAATTGGTGGATTATATGAAAATGTTAGCGGATCTTGCTCAACACAGGATATGTTAACAATGTTTGAATTACTCTACTTGAGATTTACAGCTCCAAGAATGGATATGGATGCATTTAAATCATTTACTGAAAAAATGAAGAGCCAATTAGAAACACAAAATAATAGCCCAAGAGCAGTATTTAATGATACTGTTGCAACTATTCTTTCTGGTTATCATTTTAGAAGCAATCCAATAACTCAAGAATCTTTAGCTAAAGTAGATTTAAATAAAGTATATAGTTTCTATAAAGAAAGATTTGCTGAACCAGGTGACTTTACATTCTTTATCGTAGGTAATTTCAAATTAGATTCAATCAAACCTTTTATTGAACAATATATTGCTAGCATCCCAACAAAAAATAGAGTTGAAAATTGGAAAGATGTTGGAATAACAACACCAAATGGTAAAATTGATAAAAAAGTATTCAAAGGAATTGAAAAACAAAGTTCAGTAAGAATTGCTATTAATGGTGATTATCAGTACAACAGACAGAATAACTTTACTATCCAAGCTTTAATGGAAGTTTTCTCAATTAGATTAAGAGAAGTTTTAAGAGAAGACAAAGGTGGAGTTTATGGTGTTGGTGCTTATTCAAGACCTACAAAATATCCAAACGAAAAATATACAATCAATGTAATGTTCGGTTGCAATCCAGACAGAGTTGATGAATTAACTACAGCAGTTAAAGATATTATCAATGAATTAAAATCAAAAGCTTTAGATGAAGTTTATTTAAATAAATTTAAAGAAATCGCAACTAGAGAAAGAGAAACTAGTTTGAAAGAAAACGATTTTTGGTTAGGTTCATTAAGTGCATATTATCAAAATGGAGATGACATTAATTTAATTAC
>CAIWET010000425.1 GCA_903911805.1 uncultured Ignavibacteria bacterium
ACCCGAAAATAATAGATTGATTATAAGAAACTTGTATTTCATATTAATTGCATTTTGCCACGCGGTTTGTATTTCACGTTGTTATTATTCTTTCCATTGTGTTTTAATTTGCGTAAACATAAACAATAAATAATTCATTCGTAACGCCCAAGGCCAATCGCATTTGGCGGTTTGCGTGAGTATTCACTGTCGCCCTGCGACAAAGTGAACGTGGGCGCAACACCTGCAAAATGAACGTCAGCCAGCCTATGTGCTTAGGCGCGTGTTAGGTGCTAGGCGTTTAGTGTAAATTTAGTTTTTTAAAAGTAAATTTAAATTGGCTCTTCAAGAACTTCCTCCCAACTTCCTGTATAATTATTTTTCTCTTTAAATATTTCTGTTTGTATTTGAACACCATTTTTTGCCATAACAAAATTGCAAGACAAGTCAGGCTCTCCAATCAATTCATCAAGTTCTATTATTTTAGTGAGTTTAAACTCATTATTTGTAGTGGCTTTATTTATAAAAGCACTACACCAAGTTTTGTATAATGATATAAAATTATCTCTGCTCATAATTTCAATTGGGCATATTGCAGAAAACTTACACTGAATATTTTTGTCATTCGATAATTTTAACAACAATAAATCTTCAATTATAAATTTGCCTGCTTCAATCTTAACAAGGTCTTTTTTAAGTTTTTGTGAATAATCTTTTTGTGAGAAAATTACAATAGAACACAACAATAAAATAACAAAAATGGATAGTTTTTTTGCTTTCATAATAATTAATTTTTTCGTTTTTTCCTACTCATTTGGCTTTTCAGTTTCGCCCCCTTTTATTATGGTTTCAGGAATCCATATTAATACTTTTTTCCAATTTAGATGGTCAGTATTTTGAATAATTAAATACAACTTTAATACCAAACTACTGCTTGTATTCTTCCCAACCATAATTGATGTATTCTTCAACAGGACAAAACTCACTTGCTCCAATATCTAATTCATCGCTAAATGGAATTCTGTATACTCCCCATGCAACAAATTTGTTACCACCCTTATAGCTTATCCAATCTCCAAAAAATTGGTCGCCAATCTCTCCATCTCCACACCCTGAAAAGGTTTGTTCAATGTTTCCATTTGCAAGAATTACCCACTGGGATTGTAACACACCAAGAAAAACTCCTGTACCCTTTTGATTTGGGTCTTCTTCTATTTTGAAATCTGCAATTACACAACCTCTACTTTGGGCGTTTTCATAATTATAACCTTGACAATCATCTTCGAGCAATTTATATTGATTGAAAGTGATGTTGTGGATTGTACCCTTAAATTTACAAACATTGGATTTAACTTGACTAAAACCAACAATACTATATTCGTCTGAAGATATTTTAGTAACCTTTTCAAAGGTTATTAACATTCTTTGAAAATTCTTTCCAATATAACCTAAATCATACTTTTTCTCCCAAAATTTGCTAAAATCATACTTTGAAAATTCATTGGAAGAAACTCGATTAGATAAAGCATCACATTCATTTTTCCACTTGTCAATTTTTGATTGTGTTTGCGATGAGATTTTTTTTAGTGATTCGGCATTTGATTGTTCTGACATGTTTTCGCTGTAGTCAAGTTCACCACTGTTTTGTGATTGTTTTTTACCGCAACTAATTATTAATAAACCAATAATAAGAATAGCCAATAAATTTAAGATTCTCATAATGTGCTATTTTAAAAATTTAATATTGACTTTTAACGGACTCTAAAAATTTCAATTTTATATTTATAAAACAACGTTTTGCGATGTCGTTTTTTTTTCACATTTGCAACTAACATTCGGTTTTAGTATCCTGCCAACAATAATCCAATATCATTCGTTGCAATTCCATAATAATCACCAATAAGCCGGTTAACTAACACGCCACCATAAATATATGCACCATGTCGAAAGCCGAA
>CAIWET010000426.1 GCA_903911805.1 uncultured Ignavibacteria bacterium
ATCATCATTATTATGATATAATCCAAAAAAGTCAATCGACAAAGGGATTTTATTCGATAAATCAAGAGAAAAGCAATTAATATTAAAAAATAGATTTATCAATATAAGCAAAATAATGTATTTAAATTTTTTCATTTTAAAATAAACAATCATTATAGTACCTTTCATTATAAAAAAAATTTAATTGGAAATAAAATTATACTTCTTAGTATATTCATTATTTTATATAATCAATTGATTGTAATTTCAATTTCCCAATTAGCTAATTAACTAATAAACAAAATTATAAAAAATAAATTAAAATACCAAGTACTTTCTTTGAATACTTAAAAAATATTCAATGGTGTCGTTTAAACTAAATTAGGTAGTAAGTTACAGGTGGAGCCCACCATAGTGGGCTGCTTTATACGGAATAGTAATTGAAGTCAAATATTTACATTTTTTTATGCCAATGCCAGGCTGTAGATATTATTTTTTCTAATTCATTGTATTCGGGCTTCCAACCTAGGATTTCTTTGGCTTTGTCAGCAGAACCGATCAAAGTAGATGGATCTCCAGCTCTTCTTTCCGAGAATTTTCTTTTGATATTTTTCCCTGTGATTTTTTCAGCACAATCTATTACTTCTTTAACTGAAAATCCATAGCCATTGCCAAGATTGAAAATGTTGGATTCTTTTCCTTCTAAGAGGTGCATTAATCCTAAATAATGGGCTTGTGCTAAATCAGTTACGTGAATGTAATCTCTTACACAAGTGCCATCTTGAGTGCTATAATCAGTTCCAAAAATGGTAATTTCTTCTCTTTTGCCTGCAGGAACATCAAGAACTAATGGTATTAAATGAGTTTCAGGTTCGTGCCATTCACCGATTTCGCAGTCAATATCAGCACCAGCTGCATTGAAATATCTAAAAATGCAGTAATTTAAAAATCCAGCAGAGTGATAATCTTTGATGATTTGTTCAACAAAATATTTAGAATTTCCATAAGGATTTATCGGTTTTTGAGGATGATTTTCGTCAATTGGGAGATATTGTGGCTCGCCATAAGTGGCACAAGTTGAAGAAAATATAATCTTATCGACTTCAAATTCGTGCATCACTTGTAAAAGATTAATTGTATTTCGCAAATTATTCTGATAATACTTGTTCGGTTTGATAACAGACTCACCAACATAGGCATAGGCAGCAAAATGTATAACTGCTTTGATGCTATTTTTTGCAAATACTTTTCTTAAATCATCAAGATTGGAGAGGTCACCCTTGTAAAATTTGCCCCATTTGTTAAATTCTAAATGGCCATAAACTAAATTATCAAAAACAAGAGTTTCAATTCCTTTTTGATTAAGATATTTGTTTGTATGAGAGCCGATATACCCAGAGCCACCAGTGATTAGAATCATTTTATCAATCCTTTTTCTTTCAAAGCTTTAAATTCTGTTATTGTTTGCTCAATTCCTTGGGCAAGTGTGATTTTTGGAGTAAATCCCAAACTGAATAATTTTGTAACGTCCATTTTCTTGAGTGGCATTCCATCTGGTTTTGTGCTATCCCAAATGATTTCACCTTTAAAACCAGCTTTTTCAGCAACCGTTTCAGCTAATTCTTTTATTGAGATTTCTTTGCCCCAACCAATGTTTACTATTTCATAAGAGTTGTAATTTTCTAAAAGATAATAAATTGCAGATGCAAAATCATCTACGTGCATAAATTCTCTTTTGGCAATTCCAGTTCCCCAAACTTCGACTTTTTCTAAATCATTTTCAACGGCTGAAACAAATCTTCTCACCATTGCCGAAAGCACGTGTGAGTTTTCTACATCAAAATTATCATTTGTTCCATAAAGATTGCAAGGCATTACGCAAAGAACTTCAATTCCATATTGTTTGTGATAATATTCAGCCATTTTGATCCCAGCAATTTTAGCTATTGCATAAGCTTCGTTAGTCGGCTCTAAAGTACCAGTGAGTAGATATTCCTCTTTCATTGGCTGTTGGCTCATTCGAGGATAAATGCAAGATGAACCGAGGAAAACAATTTTCTTTGCTCCTGACAAATAAGCAGAATGAATGATATTATTTTGAATTGTGAGATTTTCGTAAATAAATTCAGCAGGAAAATCCATATTTGCTTTAATTCCCCCTACTTTAGCAGCAGAAATAATTACAACTTCTGGTTTATTATAATTAAAAAATCTTTGGGTATCTTGTTGATTTAGTAAATTTAACTGAGTTCTATCAGCAAGTATTAAGTTATCAAATCTATTATTTTTGAATAACCTAACAAGAGCGGAACCAGTCATTCCATTATGTCCTGCAATATATATTTTTGTGTTTTTTTCTAAAATCATTTTAATTCAGCATCCATCATAATTTTTACTAATTCTTCAAACTTAACTTTGGGTTCCCAACCGAGTTTCTCTTTTGCTTTTTTTGGATTTCCAATCAATAAATCAACTTCTGTTGGTCTGAAGTATTGAGGGCTAACTTCAACTAATAGTTTACCGCTAGTTTTGTCGAAACCTTTTTCATTTTCGCCTTCGCCATCCCAAATGATTTCATATCCAACTTCTTTGAACGATAAATCGCAAAATTCCCTTACAGTATGAGTTTCGCCAGTTGCAATCACAAAATCTTCGGCAACGTCTTGTTGCAATATTCTCCACATTGCGTCAACGTATTCTGGAGCATAGCCCCAATCACGCTTTGCATTGAGATTGCCAATCAAGAGTTTGTCTTCAATTCCTCTTTTGATATTAATAGCTGAGCGAACAATTTTACGAGTAACAAATGTCTTACCTCTTCTAGGTGACTCGTGGTTGAATAATATTCCATTCGATGCAAATAAATTATAGGCTTCTCGGTAATTTACCACAATCCAGTAAGCATAGAGCTTTGCAACTGCATAAGGACTTCTGGGATAAAATGGAGTATTTTCATCTTGAGGAATTTCTGCAACTTTTCCATAAAGTTCACTTGTGGAAGCTTGATAAAATTTTGGTTTTAATCCAACTTCTCTGATTGCATCTAAAAATCTGATGGTTCCCAAAGCATCAACTTCGGCAGTATATTCAGGAATATCGAATGATACTTTTACGTGACTTTGAGCAGCAAGATTATAAATTTCATCAGGATTAACTTTTTCTAAAATTCGATTAAGATTACTCGAGTCAGTCAAATCACCCCAGTATAAAAATAATCTTTTATTTAAGATTTCGGGATCATTAAAAAGGTGGTCAATTCGCTCAGAAGTGAAAACTGAAGCAGGACGCATAATGCCATAAACCTGATATCCCTTGTCTAATAGGAACTCTGTTTAGTAAGAGCCATCTTGCCCATTTATGCCTGTATTTAAAGCTTTTTTCATTTATTTATATATTATATTTTCAAAAATTTCAAATTA
>CAIWET010000427.1 GCA_903911805.1 uncultured Ignavibacteria bacterium
CATAATCAATTGTTTTATTAAAGTGCTGAGTCATATCTTTATAAGAATAATGAATCAGATATCCTTTTAATGTTTCGGTTTGCCCATTAACTTCCAAACTCTCGTGTACATCTCCACCAACCCATTTAGGTTGTGATGATTTCTTAACAAATCTTAATTTTTTATCTGGTTGCCAGGCATAATTTAGCAACTTATCAATGTAAAAGGTTTTCCTGTTTATTTCAAAGCCACGAATAGATGAATCATTATTCATTATGTTTTTAATAGACTCAAGCAATTCAGTAGATACCACTTCATCGCAATCTAAACATAAAATCCAATCTCCTGAGCATTTCTCTAAAGAAGAATTTTTTTGATTGGCAAATCCTTTCCATTTCTCCACAAAGAATTTTGCTCCATAAGATTCAGCCACTGACTTTGTGCTATCTGTTGATTCAGAATCAACAATGATTATCTCATCAGTAATTTCCTTGATTGAATCTAATGTTCTAGGAAGATTTTTCTCTTCGTTGTGTGATATTAAACTGACTGAAAGTCTCATTTATCTTTTACTATTAAATCAAAATGATGATTATCTGCATATTTAGAGAACTCGCCACCCCATCTCCATCCAAGCTCTTTAAAGAGTCTTACTAATTCGTGGTTAGCATTGAATGTTCCTGGTCTTTTAGTGTCATATTTGGCATTTTTGGGGTCGTGAGAACCACTTTTAAAAACTACTGGATTAAAAAATGGATTAATATCCACAGCCAAGCCAAATGAGTGATTTGATAATCTATTTGTTCCTGCAATATTACGATAGCAAAATGCAGATGTATTATTATCTTCCATAGAGGAAGAATCATTCCAATTATATTTAACAATTGGAATCATTTTATTAATAGGGAATTTCAGTTCACGCATTTTTGCGAAAACGATTTTTAAGTCACTTTCAGCAATTTTATTTACAACAATTTGCCCTCTATGAATTTTGTTATCAATTGAATAATACTCAACATTCATCAAAATCAAGCTCTGAACAACATCTATTGTAGCAGTTGTGCCTTTAATAGCTTCTTCAAGAGTTAGGTCGCTATCAATTATTACTTTTTCTTCAGAAAACAAAGCAACACTCATAATAAAGAATAATATAAATAATGATTTCACTTATTTTTGCTCCTTCAAAATTCTAACAATTTCAGGCATCGCAATTCCTGATGGATATGCTAATTGAACATCAGCTTTTTTAGAGAAAGATGTTTGATTTGGATTGACTTCTACCACAAATGCTCCATTGCGTTGAGCCATTAATGGCAAACTAGCCGCTGGATAAACTTCAGTTGATGTTCCGATTGTAAAGAATACATCGCAGGCTTCTGCAGCTAATTCTGCATTATTCAAAGCAGCAACAGGAAGCATTTCGCCGAACCAAACAACATTAGGACGGATATTTCCACCACATTCAGGGCATTTTGGTAACTGCTGATCTGGGAGATTCGTTTCTCCATTAAAAGGTTTTTTGCAACTAAAACAATGATTTTCAACAATATTTCCGTGAAGTTCCAAAACTTTTTTTGAACCAGCTTGTTGGTGCAATCTATCAACATTTTGAGTTATCAATGTAAATACATCAAACATATTTTCCATATCAGCAATTGCAAAGTGTCCTGGATTTGGCTTTGAATCATTAATTACTCCTACTCTCATTTGGTACCATTCCCAAACTAATTGAGGATTGGACATAAAACCATCAACACTTGCTAATTCTCTTGGATCAAATTTTGCCCATAAACCATCAGGATCTCTAAAAGTTTTGATTCCACTTTCGGCAGAAACTCCAGCACCAGTTAGTATTGCAACATTATTTGCTTTTTTTAAACGATTAATAAGAACATCAGGAATTATCATTATTTTTCCTCCTTTGGTGGTTCACTTAATAATATTTGAGATGGACTAGTATTAATTGCTTTAATTGATTTCTGCAAACTTTTGTTTGTAGATTTTAAATCCTGAAGAATTTCATTTATTGAATAAATTACATTCTCAGAGCGAGCACTCAATCTATTGATAGCTTGGCGAGTATCCAAAATTGTTGTGTCAATTAATGAGAAAGTTCTGTCTGTTTTTCCCTTTAAATTCAAATCATTTACTTTATTAGTTAGAGTTTCAGAGAAATCTTTTAATACTTCAACTGTTCTTTTCAACTGTGCAGTTGTAATGCTTAGATTTGAAATAATATTTGATGAATCAGCTTTACCCAAAAAACCATTAATTTTGACTGAAGATTGCTCTAATTGAGAAATGATATTATATAATTTCTCATTATTGAAAAAATCTGTTGTTGTACCAAGAAAATTCAAAGTTGCCTGAGAAATTTCGCCTGTCTGAATTTCCATTAATTTATTCATTGCATCTCTAAAGGCAATTTCAATTTCCTGAATACCAGAAGGAATTGATTTAATATATTTATATTTCATATTAAAATTAATCAAAGGATTAGTGTTTGCTAATTTTTTATCTTTTGGATAATTAACCTCTAAAAACTTTGCACCTGTTAAACCGGCCATTTCAGCTCGGATTCTCATAGAATCAGTTATTACAAGAGTTTTATTAATATCCATAACAACTTCAACAAATTTACCATTTGGAGCAACTCCAATCTGAGAAATGCTACCAACAGGCACGCCCTGATATTTTACTGGTGAGCCAACTTCTAAACCTTGGATAGAATTATCAAAATATGTAACATATTTTTCATTTTCCTGCAAAAAATGAGAAGCTCCCAACCAAATTATAGTTGTTAAAATTATTATTACACTAGTAAATACAAAAAATCCAATTAAAAACGGACTCGACAATTTTCTTCTTTTAAACTTAGTCATTTTTAACCTCCTCCTTAAGAACTTATTCGGTTAAAAAAATTATAAACATCTTTATTTTTATGATTGAGCATTTCTTCGGGAGTACCTACTGCGATTAATCCTTTAGCATTTTTATCAAGCATAACTATTCTTTGAGAAATTTTCATAATTGAAGCCAAATCGTGGCTAACAACAATCATTGTACTCTTTAATGCGGTATTCAAATTAATAATCAAGTTATCTAAAGAAGCTGCACTAATTGGATCTAATCCAGATGATGGTTCATCAAAGCACAGTATTTCAGGATCAAGGGTTAAAGCTCTAGCTATACCAGCTCTTTTTTTCATACCACCGCTGATTTCAGCAGGTATAAAGTCCTCGTAACCTTTCAATCCAACCAATGAAAGCTTCATATCAATCATCCTTGTAATTTGGCGATTATCTAATTGAGTGTACCTTTTTAAAACTAACGCAATGTTCTCTGCTACTGTCATTGAAGCTAACAAACCTGAGAATTGGAATAATATGCCAAATTTTCTTAAAATTTCTAATCTTGCATTGCCCTCAGATTCTGTAAAGTCCTCACCACCAATTATTATTTGCCCTTGATAAGGTTTTTCTAAACCAATAATTTGCCTTAAAAGCGTACTCTTGCCGCATCCACTACCGCCAACAATAACAAAAATCTCGCCTTTATAAATTTCAAAATTTACATTTTCGAGAATTGTTCTGTCGCCGTATCTAACGGTTAAGTCCTTTACTTCAATTATTGGCTTTTTCAGCATTTTTTATTTTTATTTTCCGCAATAAACAAACTTTCAATTTAATTGTTTTATTTGATTAATCAAAGAAAAAAGTAAAATTTATCAATTATGTTAATTTTATTTTTTTTTAAAATCAGTAAAAACAAAAAAAGCCGCAAATAAATTGCGGCTTTTTGCTCCTAAGCACAGACTTGAACTGTGGACCCCCTGATTAACAGTCAGGTGCTCTAACCAGCTGAGCTACTCAGGAATTTTAACGATTACAAAATTAAGAATTTTTTTTATATTGCACAAGATTTTTTTTCACTTTTTTTAAAAGTTTTAATATTTATGTTAATTACTGATTATGCTATTGTTTTAAATACCAAAAAATTTGGCGATACAAGCAAAATTATTAGTGTTTATACTAAAGAAAATGGCAAACTTTCATTAATTGCAAAAGGCGCTAGAAACTCCAAATCCAAGTATGGCGCTTCGCTTGAGCCATTGAGCTATAACAAGATAAGCTACTATTTATACCATAATAAAGATTTGCATTTACTTGGTACGTCAGAATTCAATACTCATTTCAAACATTTATCGGATTCTATGGATCATTTGACTTCTGCGTTGGCAGTTATGGAATCAATTTCATTATCTCAAGAACAATACCATAAAAATGAAGATTTATTTAATTTAATTATAGATACTTTAACTTTTTTAAATGAAATTAAATCCAATCCTTTTTCAACTTATGTTAAGTTTCAGATTGCTTTAATGAATATTTTAGGATTTGGTTTAAAATTTGATAGTAATTATATCGTATTTCAAGATGATGTATATATTAATATAGAAAAAGGTGAACTTGATAATTCAAGGACTGGATTTAAAATGTATAAGATAAATTTTAATAAAATGAAATATCTCTCAGAAAATTCCATAAGCGATTCTGCAAAAGTGGAATTTGATGATATTTCGGCTCATCGAATTGCAGGATTTATTAATAGATATTTCCAACATCACCTTGATAAGCATTATTTTATAAATTCGTTAGGAATGTTTGAATGATTTTAAATATTATTATAACGATTTTTTTAGTTTTGCTTAATGGATTCTTTGTTGCTGCAGAGTTTGCAATAGTAAAAGTTAGAATGTCCCAAATTGAAATGAGAATTCGCTCAGGAAGCAAATTAGCAAAGCTTTCTAAAGGACTTATCACACATCTAGATGCCTATTTATCAGCAACACAACTTGGAATAACTCTCGCTAGTCTTGGCTTAGGATGGATCGGTGAAAGCTTAGTGGCCGATATAATTATTCAATTGATGCATTATTTTAATATTGCTATTGATCCAGCAACAGCACACAGCGCTGCTTTGCCAATTGCTTTTATTTCTATTACTTTTTTACATATAGTTTTTGGAGAATTAGCTCCAAAATCTTTGGCTATTCAAAGAGCAGAGCAAGTTACTTTATTGGTTTCTATTCCATTACGAATATTTTACGTTGTATTTAAACCATTTATTTGGATTTTAAATAGTTTTGCAAATTTTTTAATTAGAGTTACAGGGCTCCATAGTATTTCCGAATCGGATTCGCTTCATTCTCCAGAAGAATTAAGATATTTAATTGAAGAAAGCAATAAAAGCGGTGTTTTAGATGATGTTGAGCATACACTAATCGAAAACGTTTTTGAATTTGCTGATACCCCAGTTAAACAAATTATGGTACCTCGTGGCAAAATAGCGGCATTGGATATTAGTATGTCTGCAAATGAAATCTTGAATTCATTTATGGATGAAGGCTATTCTAGAATGCCAATTTACAATGATACAATTGATAATATTATCGGAGTAATTTATGCTAAAGATTTGATAAATCTAATGTACCACAGCAAGTTAATCATTATTCACGATATTATTAGACCTATAAACTCTGTTAGTGAGGAAGAACTAATCAGTAAAACTTTGCGTGATATGCAGAGGAATAAAACTCACGTTGCAGTAGCTATTGATGAATTTGGTGGCACTGCTGGTTTAGTTACTTTAGAGGATATTATTGAAGAAATTGTAGGAGAAATTCAAGATGAATATGATGATGAAAAAGTTGTTGTAGAAAACTTGAATGAAAAGGAATTCGTTGTTCAAGCTGCTACAATCATATCAGATGTGAATGATTATTTGCCAATACCTTTAGAAGAATCAGACGACTACGAGAGTGTCGGTGGATTAGTAATCAATAAAATTGGAAGAATTCCAAAGCAAAATGAAATGATTGACATTGGCCATTACATTTGCAATATAATTAAAACTAATAAGAGATTTATTGAAGAAATTAAACTTATTTTAAAATAACATTCTTAGGAATTAGAATATTACACTTAGTTCCATTAGGTTGATTTGCTTCATAACTCACTTTTGCATTTAATAATTCTTCAGTCGCTTTGATCATTACAAAGCCAAGTCCTAGACCAGTTATTGAGCCATCATTAATAAAATTAAAAGCTTCAACTTCAGAATTATTAAAAAGTGAAAAATCAAATCCATCCCCTTGGTCTGAAATTCTAATTGATAAATCATCATTTACCAATTCTGTTTCTACTATTATTTCACTTTGGTCAGGAGAAAATTTAATAGCATTTGCAATAATTTCAGATAACATTGTATCCAATAAACTTCTATCAACAACAAAAAAGACTTCACCTTCGTGCAGATTTAATAAAAATTTATGATTAGCAACATTAAATTTATTATTTTTCAATAAAAAAGATTTTATCATTTCTCTGATATCAAAACCATTCGGAAAACAAACAATTTCACCGGCCTGATACTTTATTAAAAATTGTATTCTATTCAATATGTTCAGTATTTCGTCAGCGGATTTCCTTGAATACTGATTATATTTAACAGCACTATCAATATCTTTATAACCAAGGAAATCACCAACTACTTGAATTGATCCAATTAATGAAGTTAATGGATTTCTGAATACGTGAGAAGTAATATTAATAAATTTTGATTTCATTTTATTGGATTCAATTTCATTCTCTAAAATCAATCTTACGTTTTCTTTTTCTTGTTCCAATTTCATTTGCAAAAAATAATTTCTTCTGCTATTTAATTCTGTTATATAAGAAGCCACACAAGTTAATACAAAAGTTGTAACTAAAAAAAATACATTATAAAGAAATAATTTAATAGGAAAATCAATAAAAATATTCCCAATAAAACTATAAAGTACAACTAAAGATAATCCTGTAACAAAAGTATTCAAAAATCTCATTCGCAATACCACAGATGAATAAATAAGGATTAACATCATTGTGTGGGAATTGAAATAGCTTATTGGAATTGGCGAGAAAACATTTATAATTATTACTGAAATAACAACAATTCCAACAATAATATTTGATAATAATTGCCATTTATTTTTAAGTCGTTGCGTGTAACTCAAAACAATTAAAATAGAAACAATAGGTAAAACTATTAAATACCTAAGAATTAAAAAATTATTTAAAAGTTCTCCTTGGTAGCGGTAAAAATCTAAAAATCCAATTAAGGCATAAACAATTATTGTTATAAAAATTGCATTTCTTTGAAAACCCTTCATTGAAGAATATAATCTCTCCAAATAGCACTTCTCTAATTCACTATCCTTAAACTTTAGTTTAAAATAGTTGATTTCTAGCTCTTCATTTATATTAAGTATATCTTTGAATTTCATAATTATAAAAAAATTCAAATTTACGAAATTATCAAATATTAATATTTA
>CAIWET010000428.1 GCA_903911805.1 uncultured Ignavibacteria bacterium
AGGAATAGAAACACCATTGATTGTTCTTGGTGTATTGCCATCATAATCTTCACCAGCATATAATGTATATAAATAAGGATTAACAGTTGAACCTGATGTTTCTGATGATTTAGGGAAGAAGTCTGTTAAGTTTGCTGTAATGTTTACATTGAAATCTACGTAATGTGCATAATATAAATATTGATAATCATAACCATAAGCTGAACAATATGAATACATATAGTTACCGCAAGGTTGTGGTGAATACCAAGTATTACAAGTTGCTAATCTTAATCTTGAAATACCCATTTTAGCTGAGCAAGGAACTGAGAAGTTAAATGCTGAAGAGCTACCTGTATTGTAATAATAAGCATAGTTACCATTTGCTGAACCATAATTGGTAAAGTAATAATAATAAATATACTGTGTTGAGAACAATGCTTCAGTTGTTTGGAAACTTTGATCTTGATTCCAGTCAATCCAAGCAGCCATATATGCATAATAATAATTTGCATAATAATATGAATGTGTTACATCAGCATTAATTCTGTATGTTCCACCTGCTTTTAAAGTTGGAGTCCAGCCTACTGCTGTATAATCTTTGTAGTTTTCAGACAAATCTGAACTAGAATAATACTGATAAGAAGTTGGTCTATAACCAATAAAATAATTTCCCAAGGAATTACCTAAAGTTCCATTAAGGTTTACTTCATTAATTCCAACATTGGAGAAGTAGAAACTATAGTAATAATAACTATAACTATAGTAATACATTGTTCCGCAAGATGGAGTACAATATGGCATTGGGAAAGGCAATTGTGCCTTTAAATCGCCACTACCTACAAATGCAAAAACGATCATTGCTATTATAGCAAGTAAGTTTGTCTTTGCTTTTCGAGTAAGTTTGCTTATCATTTTAAGCTCCTAAATTTAATAAAACATAATTTATAAAAAATACTTTTTTCTATTATACAAATATCTCAAAATTCTTTGAAATAGTAAAAGTTTTTTATTTATCAAATTTAATACCAATTTTTTTAATATTTCTCATTATCTTTTTTTCATATTTTAACTTATCCTTATAAACACACGCATAACAAGTACGATTAAATACTATTTATTCGTATTCTTGTTAATTCTAAGTTGTAATTATATTTTACAGGTGTGTAATTTTTTAAAATATATTTTACAAAAGTGTGTAAAAAACTGTGTAGTGTGTAATTTTTTACACACTTTTTTTGTAAACTAACACATAAAACAATTATTCAATCATTTTTGAAGTATGTTTTGGTTATATTGCTTAACTTTCATTTATATTTTTTGGTATGATTTTTACTTATTATTTTATACATTTCTTGTTTATAAAACAAATTCATATATAAAGTAAAGTAATATTTATTATATTTTATCGTTTACATTTCTTTATGGAAATTAATTTTTAAATATTATTAAGGTTTAAAATGGCAATTAAAATTGCAATTAACGGCTTTGGCAGAATTGGAAGACTCGTTTTTAGAGCTGCTGTCAAAAAAGAAGGCGTATTCGAAATTGTTGGTATTAATGATTTAACAGATGCTGCTACTTTAGCACATTTATTGAAATATGACTCAGTTCATGGTAAATTTGATGGTACTATTTCTGTTGATGGAAATGATATGATTGTTAATGGTCAAAGAATTTCTATTTCTGCAGAAAAACAAATTGAAAATCTACCTTGGAAAGACGTAGATGTTGTATTAGAATCTACAGGCGTTTTCACAAAAAAAGAACAATTATTGAAACACATTGCTAATGGTGCTAAAAAAGTTCTTTTATCATCTCCTGCTAAAGATGAATTAGATGCAACAGTTGTTTTAGGTGTTAATCACGAAACTCTAACTGGCAATGAAAAAGTTCTTTCAAATGCATCTTGCACAACAAACTGTTTAGCTCCTATGGTTAAAGTATTGAATGATAATTTCGGAATTCTATCTGGATTTATGACAACAATTCACGCTTATACTAACGATCAAAAAATTCTTGATTTGCCTCATAGCGATTTAAGAAGAGCTCGTTCAGCTGCTGTCAGCATTATCCCAACATCTACAGGAGCAGCAAAAGCAGTTGCTTTGGTTATTCCTGAAATGAAAGGCAAACTTAACGGTTATGCTGTTAGAGTTCCAGTTCCAGACGGTTCATTAACTGACTTCACAGTTGTTTTAGCTAAAGAAGCAACAAAAGATGAAATCAATGCTGCAATGAAAAATGCTGCTGATACTTATTTAAAAGGCATTATGGAATATACAGACGAACCAATCGTTTCTGTTGATATTATTGGAAATACTCATTCTTGTATTTTTGATTCTAAATTAACTCAGGTTAATGGAAATTTAGTTAAAGTTGTTGGTTGGTATGACAACGAAGCTGGATATTCAAATAGAATTGTTGATATGATGCAGTATATTTCTAAATAAGAAATTCCATTTCTTGGGATGAAAACTTGAAAAGGAACTCAATTTGGGTTCCTTTTTTTTATTTAGTTTAAGAATATTAGCTAATCCATTATTTTTTTCTTGAATTCTAACGAATTATTTTATAATTTTGAAAAAAATGATTATACAATTAATCATATAAATCACGAGATTATTTTTTATACTGTTTTTTATTAGAGAATAATAATGAAGAATACACTAGCCCCTTTAAAAAGAGAACTTATTACCGAGAGTTCACTAAAAACTCTAGTTGAAAACAGAACTATATATAATTTGAATAATTTTGAATTAAATTTATTTGAAACATTTCAGACTTCCGAAGCAGTTTCCCTGAAATTTAATGATTTGGTTGTTACCAGTATGATTAAAGGCAAAAAGATAATGCATCTATTCGATCAACCTGGATTTGATTATTTGCCCGGAGAATCTGTAATTGTTCCTGCTACAGTTGAAATGAAAATTGATTTCCCTGATGCCAATATGGAAAACACTACTCAGTGCCTTGCTTTGGCAATTGATAACAAAAAGATTGTTGATACTCTTAGCTTTTTGAATGAAAAATATCCGAGAGAAGGTAAAAATAATTATTGGAAACTTGACGAAAGAAATTTCTTTTTTACAAATAACGTTGGATTAACTTTAACAATTAACAAACTTATTAGTATTTGTCAGAGCAATTCAATCACTAAAGATGTGGTTGCTGATTTAACACTTCAGGAATTATTGATTACTATTTCCCAGTGCCAAACTCTGAATGAAGTTAAAAATGAAGATTTCAAAGAAACAAATCCATATTTAGCAAATATTATTGGCTTTATTAGACAAAACCTAACTCAAAAGTTGTCATTGAAAGCCATAGCAAATGTTGCTAATCTTAGTACTGCATCTCTTTATAGATTATTCAAAAAAGAAATAGGAATTTCACCCGTTGAATTTATTATTCTCGAGAGAATAAAATTTGCAAAGAAATTATTGAAAGATAAGCATTTGTATATTAAAAATGTTTCGTTCGAAGCTGGTTTTGATGATTGGAATTATTTTATTAGAGTATTTAAATACCACGAAGGAATTACACCAAAACAATATAGAGAATTAAATAATAAATAATTATTCTGCAAATTTCAAACGTGTCAAATCGGTCATTTCTTCTTCAGTAAAAAATCTTGATTGAGTCATAAATCTTAACCCCATTGGAATTTCAAGTGAAAAACTTGAACCTCTGCCTTTGCTTATTGAAAGTGTTAATTGGGTAAATTTCCAATATTCAAATTGATCTTTACTCATCCAAAATTCGCAATCATCAATTTCTCCAAGGCATACATCACTTGCTCCAACTTTGAAATCTCCTTTTTCGAAGCACATTGGCTGGGAACCATCACAACAACCACCGCTTTGGTGGAACATCAATTCTCCAAATTTCTTCTTTAATTGAGCTATCACTTCCGAAGCTTCTGGTTTAATTGTTACTCTAGGTGTCATCATATTTTCTAATAATCATATAAAAAAATAGGTCGTATCAAAAGTTTCTATTCGAACGAAGAATGTAATATATTAATGAGCTTTAGCGAATAAATCCAGTAACCAAATAAATTGTTGATTTTCTGGATTATTCGCTTCGCTCAAAAAAACGATATAAGAATTTTCTTGTATTTTAATACAACATTAGAATAAGAATAAGTTACTATTAAAAGAATCCTAATTTGTTTTTATCATAAGAAATTAACATATTCTTTGTTTGGCGATAATAGCCAAGCATCATTTTATGATTTTCTCTACCAAAACCAGATTTTTTATATCCACCAAATGGTGCGTGAGCAGGATATGCGTGATAGCAATTAACCCAAACTCTACCAGCTTTGATAGCACGTGGAACTTGATATAATTCGTGAGCATCTCTTGTCCAAACGCCTGCACCTAAACCATACATAGTATCGTTTGCAATTTCGATTGCTTCTTCTGTTGTTTTGAATGTAGTAACCGCTACAACTGGGCCAAAAATTTCTTCTTGGAAGATTCTCATTTTGTTATGACCTTTAAGAAGTGTAGGTTGGATATAATATCCACCGGCTAAGTCGCCATCTAATTTTTTAACATCGCCACCGCAAAGAACTTCAGCACCTTCTTCTTTACCCAAATTAATGTAATATTGAATTTTTTCATATTGGTCATTTGAAGCTTGAGCACCCATCATTGTACTTGTATCTAAAGGATTGCCCATAAGAATTGCATTTGTTCTTTCAATTACTTTGCTCATAAATTTTTCATAGATGCTTTCGTGTACTAATAATCTTGATGGGCAAGTACAAACTTCGCCTTGATTAACAGCAAATAAAACAGCACCTTCAATTGCTTTATCAAAAAATGCATCATCTTCATCGCAAATTGATGGGAAAAAGATATTTGGTGATTTTCCGCCAAGTTCCATTGTTACTGGAATTAAGTTTTCTGAAGCATATTGCATAATTAATCTACCAGTTGTAGTTTCACCAGTAAATGATACTTTAGAAATTCTTGGTGATTGTGCTAATGGTTTTCCGGCTTCTGGACCAAATCCAGTAACAACGTTAATTATTCCGGCTGGAATAACATCTTTCAATAATTCCATTAAGCACATAATCGAAGTTGGAGTTTGTTCAGCTGGTTTAACAACTGTACAGCAACCTGCAGCTAATGCTGGAGCAATTTTCCAAGTAGCCATTAATAATGGAAAGTTCCAAGGAATAATCTGGCCAACTACGCCTAATGGTTCAGGAAGAACAATAGAAACTGTATTTTCGTCGTGTTCCGAAATTGAACCTTCTTCAGCTCTGATTACTCCTGCAAAATATCTAAAGTGGTCAATACATAATGGTAAATCCACATTTATTGTTTCTCTGACTGGTTTTCCATTATCAATTGTTTCTACTATTGATAAATATTCCAAATTTGCTTCCATTACGTCAGCAATTTTATTTAATATTCCAGCACGATAAGCAGCAGAAGTTTTGCTCCAAGTTGCAAAAGCTGTATGTGCTGCATCTAATGCTAATTCAATATCTTCTTTTCCTGATCTGGCAGCTGTAGTAAAAGCTTTTCCATCGATTGGGCTGAAATTTTCAAAATATTCACCATTGACTGGTGCAACAAATTTTCCACCGATAAAGTTATCGTATTGTGACTTAAATTCTGGACGATCAAATGCCATAAAAAAATCCTTAAAAATTTATTAAAAAAACTGTATGCAAATTTAAGTATTTTATATTTTTCACAATAGCATAATTCAATCAAATAATAGCACAAAAACAATTAACAATTGAATGCAATTTCACAAGCATTTGAAACTAATAGGTTTATAAGTAGTTGAACTGTTGATTTTATGATTTATCACTTAAACTTGAATTAAATAATGTAATTTCACATCAAGCAAATATCGCTTAATTGGTAACGGTAAATTTTCCATTTAGCAATATAATATCTTAAAATATGTATTTGTTATTTTTTAAGTTTTTTATGAAAGTCATACTTCAATTGCACCATTAAATATATCAATCTTGATAATCCCCTCCTTAAAAACTAATCATGTAGCATAAATATCAGAGAGCTGGCTTTTAGCTAAGAGCCAGCCTTGTTTTAAGAAGAATAATTTTGTAATTCCCTGCCACATAGATTTCAAACCTGGATATGGATAAC
>CAIWET010000429.1 GCA_903911805.1 uncultured Ignavibacteria bacterium
GTAAACTAAACAATGTAGCTGATTCAGCTTCAATTATTGCTATCGAAGGTGGTGTTAATTTTAGAAAAACATTTACACTTAATGAATTAGAAGAATTTATCAAGATAAGACCCGATACAAAATATTCAAGAATAATGTGTAGTGATACTTCGTCAAATAGTAGTGTAAATTATCATAGACCTTTGTCAATTATTAAAAAATCTATTGAAGATTTAGAAAATGATAATTCTTCCACAAAAAGAGCTTTTTATAAATCCGTTGCATTATCTATCTCAACGATGATTCCAATTGTAGGTGAGTTTACCTTTACAGGTAAAGAAATATTTAAAGATTATAAAGAATACAAAAACTCAAAAAGAGCTGATATATCATCACTTGAACAAGATCAAATAAAAGAAACATTAACAGAATTAATTAAAGTAACAAAAAAGAAAACAAGTATTTTATTTTTTGATGATTTTGAGAAAGCTGACCAACTTTCAGTTAAATTTATTCAGGATATTGCTGAGAAAATAAAATATAAAGCAGATAATAATTTGAAAAACTTTATAATCATTTTTACTTATAATGGTAAATTACTTAAATCAAAAGGTTATTCCTTATTATCACTTATAAAAGCAAATGAAGATAATAATTTGTTCGAAACAATTTCTCTAAAACCTTTTACTAAAGAACAAATTCATTATATCGGCACTAAAGAAATTGTCAATTACCAAAACAAGAATGATAAATTTATAGTTTGGATTTATGATAAAACTATTGGTGTGCCTGGTGATGTGTTAAAATACTTTGAATATTTTAAATCAAATCCTCCATTTGAAGAAAATGGTGAATTAAAGTCAAATTTTGATTCTTTAGATTATATTCCAGATTCACTTCAACGAAATTTTTCAACAACATTAGATAATTTGACTGAAGATGAAAAAAATATTCTAACCACTGCAAGTGCTTTTGGATATGAATTTTCAATTAATCTTTTGAAAGATATTTTAAATACTGATCCTTTAAAATTAATAAGACAATTGCGTAGTATATATACTAAAACCAATATTATTAGCTCATTGGGAGCATTCACTCAATTTGGTGTAAAAACAACAATTTATAGATTCTCTCAAGCATATTATCAAAGATATTTTAAAGATTTGATAGAGCACGAAGAGAAAATTAATCTAAATAGCTTGATACAGGCTAATTATCAAAAAATATACGACAACACAACTGATGAAAATATTATAAAGGAATTGACTCCTTTAATTGCTATTCATAGTAAGGAAGCTGAAGATTTTGAAACATCCAAGAAGATGTTCTTGCAAACTGCTAAAATTGCTTTTGCTGATGGGAATCAAGAGGCAGTAGAAGAAGCGACAGAACAAGTAAAAAATATGGAGCAAAATCCAAATTCTGGTGCTGCAGTGGATATGAATTCATTGAATAGGATGTTAGATATTTTTTCTAATAATAAAGAATATTCTGAAAAAGAAATTACCGAAATAACCGAATCAATAATTGAAGAAAATTCAAATCCAAATTTAGTTTCAACATCAACAAACATTTTAGAATTTACAGATTATCGCAAGCAACTTGTTGAAATATATTTAGGTAAGAAGTTTTTAGAAACTGTAAATAGTATACAGCAATATTACTCATCTAATGAGTCCACACTTAATATTTCAGAAAAAGTGCAACTAATATGTATTGCATTAAACTCATATATTGCTCAGGGAGATTTGGATTCTTCAACTCAATTATATGAAAAAGCTTTAATACAATTTAAATCGGATGAAATTGACCAAATTTCTAAGTGCTTGCTTGCAAATTCACTTGCATTATACGAATATAAGAAGAACAACAAATCTTCTTCAAGAGACTTACTTTTAGATGCTGCCAAAAAGTCATTGAGATTGCCAATTGAATTTAAATTATTGACTTTATCAAATATTTATAAATTTGAATTCTTTGATGATATGGATGAAAAACAAAAGATTAAACTAACTATTGACCATTATTCTAAAAAACTGCAATTTGCAGAGTTTAGAAAAGATTTAGGATTTGATAGTTGAAAAATAGAATCCTAATATTATCGATTTTACTTATATCATTTGGAACGATTCTAACTTCTTGTGAATGTCCGTCTGAGATTGATACTCCCAAAGAAATTGTTCCTAAGGACTTTGCGAATGTTACTATTATAAATGCATTGCCTGAATTTCAAGATATTTCAGTGATGAATAATGTAAATTATGTATTGCCAAATTTGAATTATTTTTCAAATTTTATAAATACATCCAAATTTATTGCTGGTTATTCAAATATATCTATTAAAAATTCAATTGACTCCACAACTATTTATAATTCTTTCTTTAATTTTGATAAAGATTCAAATTATACAATGGTTATTTATGGTAAATCAAATAGAAATTACTCATTACTAATCAAAGATAAAGCATTGAATAATTCTTTAAATAAAGCATTTATTAGATTTATTCACGCATCATTAGATGCTCCTAAAAATGTAAAATTTGTTTTATCTCAAAACTTTAATCTTGAGTTTTTAATTAATGCAAAATCAAACTCAGAATATTTTGAAACTGAGCCAACAACCTATGATTTGAAAATTTTGAATTCTGTAAATGATTCAATATTAATAAATTATGGAAATATCAAATTGGAAAGCCAAAATGCTTATACTTTGCTTTTAAAAGGATATCAAAGTACTAATGATACAAAAAAATTAATGTGTCAAGTAATTAAAAAGAAATTATTATAAAATGAATAGAGTATTTATAACGGGTGGAACAGGATTTTTAGGAACAAAATTAGTAAATCAGTTTATAAAATTAAATTATACAGTATTTATATTATCAAGGTCAGCGAGAATTAGTAATATAGAAAATATGAATTACTTGGTTTATAATTTTGATAATCCCAAATTATTAGCAGATAATTTTCTTGATGATGATATTATTATCAATCTTGCTGGTGCAAATATCTCGAAAATTCCCTGGACTAAAACTTACAAAGAAGAAATTATTTATAGCAGAACTCAAATAACTGAATTTGTTTCGGCTGCAATAATACTTTCAAAAAAGAAAATAAAACTTATTAGTGCGTCTGCTATTGGGATTTATGGTGATAGAGCAGACGAAATATTAACTGAAAAATCACTACCCGGTGATGGATTTTTAGCTGAGGTTTGCAAGAAATGGGAAGAAGCTAATTCTGGTATTTCTCAAGAAAATAAAACTGTTATTAGAATCGGTGTGGTTCTCGATAGTAAATCAGGTGCACTTCCAAAAATGGTTTTACCTTTTAAATTTTTTCCTGGTAGTATTTTAGGCAATGGTAACCAATGGCTTTCTTGGATACATATTGACGATATAGTTAATTCAATTTTATTTATAATTGAGAATAATTTATCTGGGATTTATAATTTGGTTTCACCAGAGTGTCTTTCTATGAGAAGCTTTACTAAAGAAATTGGTAAGGTTTTATCAAGACCAGTATTGTTTTTAATCCCAAATTTCGTTTTAAAATTTATATTTGGGGAATCATCTCAAATTTTGCTAAACAGCCAAAGAGTTGCTCCTGAAAACTTATTGAAAAAGGGGTATCACTTTAAATATAGCAATGTCAATTTAGCTCTTATGGATTTATTAAAGAAAAACAAATGATTGAATTTAACACATCAAGAATTATACTTGATAATAAAATAGACTTTGAAAAGGGAACAGTAATTTACTGGATGTCAAGAGAACAACGTATTGATGATAATTGGTCACTTATTTATGCTCAGGATATTGCTCAACGAACTAATTCAAAATTAGTAATAGTTTTTGCTCTAATTGATGAATTTTTGGATTCCTTGGATAGAAATTTCAAATTTATGATTGATGGTTTGATAAAAGTAAAGGAAAATGCTAACAAATTAAATATCCCTTTTTCTTTACTCAGAGGTAATCCAGAGGAAGAAATATTGAAATTTGTAAATAATTTTGATAATTATTTAATTGTAACAGATTTTGATCCAATAAGATTAAAACGCCTGTGGCAAACGACTGTAATGGAAAATACCAATCAAAATCTCACCATTATTGATAGCCATAATATTGTTCCTTGCACTATTGCATCAGATAAGCAAGAATATGCAGCATACACTATTCGACCTAAAATTACTAGTAAATTAGATGAATATTTGACTGATTTCATTGAAATGGATTATCATCAATTGAATGATATGGGGTTCTTTTATAAATATAATATTGCTGATTTTCCTAAAACCGACTCAGAAAATGAAATTAGTTGGCTGGTTTCAGGTGAAGATTTTGCTACTAGAATTTTAAAAGAATTTATTGATACTAAATTAGATGATTACAAAGAATTAAAAAATAAGCCTAAAAATGATGTATTATCAAATTTATCACCTTATTTGCACTTTGGACAAATATCTTCTCAAAGAATTGCATTAAGTGTTTCAAAATCAATGAAAAACGATGAGTCAAAAGATAGTTTTATTGAAGAATTAATTGTTAGAAAAGAACTCGCAGATAATTTTTGTTATTTCAATTTAAATTATGATAATTTCGAAGGTTTCCCTGAGTGGGCAAAAGTTACATTAAGTAAGCATCAGAAAGACAAAAGACAATATATATATTCTCTTGACAAATTAGAATCTGGAAAAACTCACGATAAACTTTGGAATTATTCTCAAAACCAAATGGTTAGAGAAGGAAAAATGCACGGATATTTGAGAATGTATTGGGCTAAGAAGATTCTCGAATGGTCTGAAAATGCTGAAATTGCATTACAAAATGCAATTTTATTAAATAATAAATATGAATTAGATGGGAGAGACCCTAATGGCTATGCTGGTATTGCCTGGTCAATTGGTGGAGTACACGATAGACCTTGGGGGGAAAGACCAATTTTTGGTATGATTAGATTTATGAGTTATAATAGTCAAATAAAAAAAGTTGATTTTAACGAAAATTTAGGACTTTTTAAATGATATTTCAAGAATTAGAATACAAACAATTAAATTCTTATAATAAAATATTCATAGATTTTGTATCTAATAATTCAGAATTTGTTGAAAATAGATTTCCGAATAATGACAAAATCGAATTCGAAAAAATAAAATTTGATGAGAATAAAAGAAATAGTCTAATAAATGCTATAAAGAATACTTCTCAAGTTATTGAATTAAGTCCAAATCAAATAATCAACTTAGAACAATTAAAATATAAGAATACATTTACAATTACAACAGGTCAGCAAATAGGTTTCTTAGGAGGTTCACTTTATACTTTATATAAAATTATAACAACTATAAAATTAGCCATTGATTATA
>CAIWET010000430.1 GCA_903911805.1 uncultured Ignavibacteria bacterium
ATAATATTAAATAAATACATTCGTTTAAAATTGTAACCATTTTGGTTATTTTATATGAGAATTATATCAAGAAAAATATTATCAGATTTTTACACTATTAATAAGGATAGTGAACATCAGCTTTATGCTTGGTATCAAGAAGTTTCGAAGTATCAATGGAATAATCCAAATGAATTAAAACTAACATTTAGAAATTCAAGTATAATAAACGACAAAAGAGTTGTTTTTAATATTTGTGGAAATAAATATAGATTAATTGTTGATATAGAATATAAATTAAAAATTATTTTCATTGTTTGGATTGGTAACCATAAAGAATATGATAATTTGAATGTTAAGGAGATAAAATATGTTAAAAACAATTAAAAATGAAATTGATTACCAAGAATATCTTGATCGTGCTTATAATTTAATGCAATTGGATTTATCTGATAATTCGGATTTATCTGATGAGTTAGACGTTTTATCAATCTTAATTGAACATTATGAAAATGATATAATTCCTATTCCTCCACCTGACCCTATTGAAGCAATAAAATTTAGGATGGAGCAATTAGGAATGAATAGATCCCAACTTTCCTCAATATTAGGAAACCGTAGCAGAGTTTCTGATATTTTCAATGGTAAAAGAAATTTATCAATTAATATGATAAAAAAAATAAGAAAAGAACTTGGGATTTCAGCTGATATTTTGATTAAATAATTTACTTCACTTTCATTAATTTCATCTGAACTAATGAAAATATCAAAATAATTATGAATACTATTATGCCTAATGCTGAGGCATAGCCCATCATATCTGTTTTTTCGAAGGCATTTTGGAATACAAGATAAACCAATGAATTTGTAGAATTTAATGGTCCTCCCTTGGTCATAATAAATATTTCGATGAATACTTGGAATGATTTGATTGTATTGATTATAATAACAAAAATAAATGTGTTTTTTAGTAGCGGAATAGTGATTTTGAACAGCTTTTGGAAAAAGCTTGCCCCATTGAGCTCTGCCGACTCGTATAAATCGTTCGGTATTGCCTGCAGACCTGCCAAAAAGATAACCATATAATATCCGACTGCCATCCAGATATCCATCGCCATAATCGAAAAGAGGGCGGTTGAAGGCTCTTGCAAAAATCCTTTTGCTGGAAATGGAATACTTAGCATTTGGCAAATTTTATTTAAATAACCTGCCTGTGAATATAGATTTGAAAATAATATTGAAACTACTACCATTGACGTTACCGATGGTATAAAATATGCTGCTTTATAAAATTCCTTAAATTTAACTGATTTTGAGTTCAATAATACTGCTAATAACATTGATATTGCTGTTGTTAATGGAACTGTTCCAACTACAAATATTAATGTATTTATCATTGAATTATAAAATGCTTTATCTGAAAATATCTTTATATAATTTTTAAACCCTGTAAATTTAATTTCATTTGTCAATGTTGAATAATCCGAAAAGCTCAAAACTATAGAATATAGCAATGGATAAACCCAAAATACTATTAGATTTAACAGCCAAGGCAGCAAAAGAATAAATATAAAATACTTTTCTTTTTTATTTATATTAATTTTCATTTTCTATTTGTTTTAAATGTTTATATACCAATTGTAATGGTAATCCAACAACGTTATAAAAGCAGCCTTCAATTTTTTCTACGAATACAGATCCAAAATCATCTTGAATTCCATATGCGCCTGCTTTGTCCATTGGCGAACCACTTTTAATATAATCCCATATTTCATCACTGTCTAGTTGTCTAAACTTAACTTTAGTTACCTCATAATCAATAATATATGAAGAAACATTTTCAGATTTATTGATAATAGTAATTCCAGTATAAACTTCGTGGAATCTATTGCTTAATTTAGAAAGCATCTCAAAAGCATTATTTTCATCAATTGGTTTATTTAATATTTCATTGTCCAATACTACAATAGTATCAGCTGAAATTATAATTGCTTCATCACTTATTTGTTCTTCAATTGAAACAGCTTTTTTATAAGCAAGATCTTTCACTATTATATCCGGCTCGGTTGATTGGAATACTTCGTCAATTTCTGCTGGAATAATTTCAAAAGATAATCCAATCGTTTCCAATAAATGTTTTCTTCTTGGTGATTGAGAAGCTAATATTAATTTTTTTTTAAATTTCAACATAAATTAAGATTTCCATATATAAAACTAATAAAGAATAATTTCTTATTATTTAAACATTAATAGGGGTGTGGATAAGTGGATAAATAAATTTGCACCGTATCTAAGTTAGAACTTTTTTTACTACTTAAATTTTTCATTTTTCCTTAACAAATAAGTGTATAAAAAATTAACAAAAGGTGTATAATTTTCCATTCTGTTAATAACTTTTACCCCTAAATAATTCTATAACATTATCCACAAGTTATAAAATTTCTTCAACATACCTTTCTAATAACTTTTCGTGGATAAGTGGAAAAGTAAATTTGTAAAATCTAATGTTTCCATAAATCCTTTTATTTCAACTCTTTAAATAATCTGCTTTGGACCATTGCCCAAATAATCATCAATCCACTTGCTATTTTGGCAGTATTTACTAAGTTCAGAACTTACTATTTCTTTTACTTGTTCTTGATAACTATCAGGATAAATTAAATGTACATTTGGACCAGCATCCAACGTAAAGCCAATAGGTATTTTTAGATCATTCCTGATATCCCTAATTTTATTGATAAGCACGATTGAATTTGGCTCCATTAATATAAATCCGGGATTGGAAGTCATCATTAAACCGTGAAGACTCAACGCCTCCGCTTCCAAAATATTAATAAATAAATCTAAATCACCATCTAATAATGAAGAATAGATTTTAGACAAATTATCATAAGCTAATTTGAATCGCGTTTCTGCATAAGGGTGATTTTTCATCAACGAATGCCCAACCGTACTCGATACTTTTTTGCTCTGATTGCTAACAATCAAAACAGTATCTCGCAAATTCTGAAAATTGGGGTGCAATTCATCCTCAATTTTAACTGCAAAATTATCATCTGAGTTTTTTATATCCTGATGAGTTCCCCAAACTGTGAATCCTCCATAAATTGAACGCGAAGCACTCCCAGATCCCATTCTTGCGATAACAGATGCTTTTTGATAAAAATCTTCAAAGCCAATTAATTTATTATTCAATTTCTTTTCAATCGAAATTAAACATAAAGCAATCGAAGCCATTGAAGAAGCAGATGACGCAATACCTGCAGAATGAGGAAAAGTATTAAATGAAGAAATTACCAAATCATAATCATAAAAAAAATCAAAATATTGGGAAATATTACCCATATACTTTTTAATTTTTTCCTCGAATTGTATATTTTGTTTATTTTCGAAATAGAAGCTAAATCTTGGAGAATCCTGTTCCTTGTTTTTAAAATAAATGGTAGTATCAGTATAAGAATTTTCTAAAGTTAAACTCAATGAAGGATTGCTTGGCAATTGAAAATCTCTTTTACCCCAATACTTTACAAACGCAATATTAGCAGGAGTTTGCCATCTAACTTTATCAAAACCATCGAGCTTATAATCATTAATAATATCTAAATTATCCATA
>CAIWET010000431.1 GCA_903911805.1 uncultured Ignavibacteria bacterium
CAATTAAATTAAGTTAAAATGTCTTTTCTGATAAAATAAATAAAAGTAAAACCAGCTATAACAATTAAATGCCCAACTAAAACATAGACTGCCTTGCTAACTTCAGCCCAATCAATAGGATTATTGAAAAATTCTGACCAACCATTCATATATGTAGTAAATAGATAAGGGCTGATTTCTGATAAGAATCCAGTTCCAACTAATGAAATCATTGTCATAACTATAATAATTGCCATTGTTGAAACAATTGGTCCAATTGAATTCTCTACTAATGCCGAGAACATAAACGAAATTGTATAAACCACTGCCATACTTAAGAATGAGAATCCAAACGAATGAATCAATCTCCAAAATGCATCATCAGATGTGATAATAGTAATTTGAGAGGTTACAACCAGCATATCACCTGTACCGAAGATTAAAATTCCTAAGCCAAGACTTAAAACTGCAAAAGTTCCTATTAAAGTTGCAACATAAAATAGCCCTGCTAAATATTTTCCAAGTACAACTTCAAATCTTGAAATTGGCCTGATTAGGAGTAGTCGATAAGTTCCAGAAGTTGCCTCTCCAGCTAATAAATCGCCACCAACAAGAGTAATCAAAAAAGGAATTTGAATATATAAGCTCTGCAAAATTACTCTGGTTACCATATAGGCATTTAATAAATTGCCAGTCATATTGAAATTTTCTTTTAAACCTCTGGTTCCGAATTCAAGTAATTTATCGCCTTCAAAATAGGTAGCAGCATGAATTAATGGAATTAAAACCGCTAGTGCTATAAATCCAATATATGTTCTCCATTTTGAAAAGATTTTCAATATTTCGAAATAAAATACTTTATGCATTGTTATCCTCCTGAGTGATTTCCAGAAAATAATCTTCAAGAGAATACATTGGAATTACTGAATTTAGCAATAAATCATTATCGCTAAATTGTTTTATAATTGGAGCTATGTCCGGTCTTTTCATACTTATAGTTATTATTGATTCTTTAATTTCTAAAATTTTGTCTGCTAAACTTGTAAGTTCTATATAATTTTTTGCTTTATCAACTTCAACAAAATCAAATGTAACTTTCAAATCGCCCTGATGGAGCAATTCTTGGGTTTTACCTTGTACTATTGTTTTGCCTTTATTGATAATTGCCATATCGGTTGCAATTGATTCAACCTCTTTTAAAATATGAGAAGAAAGAAATATAGTTTTTCCTTCATCATAAGCTAATCTTAATAATAATTCTCTTACTTCTTTCATTCCAATTGGATCAAGACCATTAGTTGGTTCGTCAAAAATCAGGATATCGGGATTATGCAAAAGAGCTTGAGCAATCCCAAGCCTTTGTTTCATTCCTAAAGAATAAGTTTTAACTTTCGATTTTCCTCTATCACCTAAACTAACCATATCAAGTATTCGTTGAAGATTTTTATTTGAAGTATCTGCTCC
The DNA here is from genome assembly GCA_903911805.1 of uncultured Ignavibacteria bacterium. Taxonomy (GTDB): domain Bacteria; phylum Bacteroidota; class Ignavibacteria; order Kapaibacteriales; family UBA2268; genus CAIWET01. The sequence continues at coordinate 1,444 of CAIWET010000431.1, forward strand.
ACTTAGTGAACCAAAATATTTTAGATTTCTAATTGCTGATAAGTACATATAAAAATCAGGTTTTTCAACCAATGCACCAATTCTCTTGAATGCTTTTCTACCACTATCTTGCAATTTCTCACCAAAGAAGCTGATGGAACCAGCATCCGGTTTGATTAATGATAACATCATACGGATAGTTGTGCTTTTACCTGCTCCATTAGGACCAAGAAAACCATAAATACCACCATAATTTACCTGTAATGATAGATTATCAACAGCTTTAAATTTCTTGAAAGATTTAGATAAATTATTTATTTCTATAGAACTATTTGTCAAGATTTCTCCAATTTGTAATAGCTAATAATACAATTTAATTAATACGTAGAAAATTAGGAATAGTTTGATGAATTTTAGAAAAAATGAGAAGTTAATTGCTTTTAGTATAATAATAAACATTAGGTAAATCAATAGTTTTCAAATCTATCTATTTTCTCTCTTGTAAAATCATTAGTAACACCCTTTAAAATCCCAAAAAATGATTGATTATCGCTTTTTAATTGGTCTGATATTAAATATCTATCAATAAAATCAAAATCGTTATTAATAAGAAAACTAATCCATAAGTTATTATCAATTATAATTTTTAGCTTCTTTTTCATAATTATTTTTTCTTACTTCATCTACTTCTTGAGTAATTGCTTCGATGGAGGGCACATCTTTTGAATGTCTTCTAAGACTTTTTAATAAATCTTTTAAATTCTTTTTCTTTTCGATAGAAATTAAATTTAAATCAGCAAGATTTTTTAAGATTTTCTTTGCTTTTGGGTTAATTATTTCTATACTTATTGTTTCCATTCTTTTCTCCTTCAATAAACTTATTTTTTAAGAGAAAATTCTAAAAAATATTGAATTTTATACTCCACGTTCATTTGGTTCCCAAATGAATTTGTGCATTTGTAATTGCATTCTGCATTCTGGTGCATATTCTTTTACTAGCTCTGCTAATTCTAAAGGAGTTATGCTGTTAAAAACTGGAGAAAATAGTACCGTCTTTACTTTAAAAATTAATTCGTAAGTTTTAATTATTTCTAGGGCTACAAAAAAATCTTCTTTATCAGCCACCACAAATTTCACTTCATCGTTGTCAGTTAAATGTTCAATATTATCGTAATTATTGAATTTATACATTCCCGATCCAGGCAGTTTTAAATCCATTATCTTGGAAATCCGACTGTCTAAAACTGAAACATCTAAATGGCCACTTGTTTCTATTGCAACATCATAACCTTGAATTACTAAAATTTTCATTAATGTTGCACTATCTTTTTGAGATAGTGGCTCTCCACCAGTAAATTCAACAAAATGACAATTAAATTTGCGAATTTCATCAATTATTTCAGCAAAAGACATCATCTTTTCAATCTTCTTTAATTCCAATGCATAAGGAGTATCGCACCAAGTACATCTTAAAGGGCATCCCTGCAATCGAATAAAAATACAGGGCAATCCTGCTCTTGTTCCTTCGCCTTGAATAGAATAGAAAATCTCATTTATATTTAATTTTGTCGATAAATCCATATTAATTATTCTCCAAATATAACTCCTCAAAAGCTTTAAAAGCCATTTCTGGAGTTATAGACTGAATTGATTCATTTTTTGTTGTAATCATTTTAAATGGTGAATTATAAGGTGTCCAAGGCATAGCAAAATCATTCCCTTCATAAAAAATAATGCAAGGAGTTTTGGTTGAAGCTGCCAAATGAACCACCGAGGTGTCAGGAGTAATTATAATATCATTTTTTAAAATATCTAAGGCAAATTCGTGAAATGATTTTGTATATTTTGCTATTTCTACTTTAGTTGATTTAGAAATTTCGTTCAATTCAATTTCGTAATCTTTTGTCCCAAATAAAGTAATTTTAATTTCTGGAAATTTAGAATTAATTAATTTAATTAATTCGATATTATTATTAAAGCCCCAAAATTTAGAACGAGTTGAGCCTGCAATATTAATAGCTAATTTGTTTTTATTTGAACTATTTTCATTCATTTGAATATCTGATATATCATATTCCAAATATTTATTTAATTCATTCGGATTAATTCCAAAAATACTAAAAAATTGAAATAATCTATCAACTGGATGAGTTGACTTTTTATCAGGCATTGGAATAACAAGATTGTATGAATTTCTATTTTTCTTATCAAATCCAATTTTATAAGTGTTTTTTAATAATTTAAGGAAAATTGAAGAAGTTGAAGAAGGATTATCAAATAAGTCAATCACCAAATCATAATTATGGTTATTCATTTCTTTCGATAATTTGAAAATTGAACTTAGCCTTTTGTCATAAATATATGTGTGATTAATGTATTTCTTAATCGCATAAATAGCACCAATATTTTTGTTGCTTAGTAGAATATCAATTTGAGCTTCTGGAATTAATAATTTTAAATTTCTAACAAATGATGAGCTTATCAGCAAATCGCCAATTCTGTCTTGTCTTAAAAGTAGTATTTTTTTTATTTTCTTTGGATTTATTTGTTTATCAATTGTAAATAAATCTGGTGGAATATTTCCATTAATGAAATTTTCCATCACCTTTTTAAATTTCAATTCAATTTTTTTAAGAAAATTATCTGCCATTTGTAAATTATTAGTCCAAAAATATTAACAAATCAAAACAACATTTTTATAAATAGTAATTGATGAATTAATGAATTACTTTCTCATAACTCTTCATTAAATCATCTAATATTACATCAAGATCTTTGTAAATAGATTCCCAGGAATGAGTGTCAATTATTACTTGATGAGACGCCAAGCCAATTTTATTAGCTTCATCAGGATTCTTGAGCATATAAATAGTTTTTTCAATGAATTGTTCTGAAGAATTCGCTAGATAAACGCTTTCTCCATCTACCACATCTATTCCTTGAATTCCGGTTTGTGTTGTTAATACTGGGCATCCACAAGCCATAGCTTCCAATAATTTGTTTTGTATTCCAGAGCCACCTGAATGTGGATGAAGGAATATTGCAGCTTTTTGATAATATGGAATTAATGAAGGAACATCAGGAATAATATTAATATTTTTACTTTGAAGTTTTTTTATACTTTTTGGAGGTTTTGAGCCAACAATATTAAACTTTACATTTGGAAATTTTTTCCATACTTGAGGTAAAATTTGTTCAACTATTTGATTTACCATTAATACATTAGCCCAAATATCCAGTTTGCCAGCAAAAAGAATATCATTTCTATATGAATATTCAGGTAAACTATATTGGCTTATATCAACTCCATTTGTCAATAATTTATAATTACCATCTGGATTGAATGATTTTATTGATTCAATATCATTTTTACTTACAAAAGTGGTAACATCAAAATTTTCAACAACTTCAGCTTCATATTTTAAGAGTTTCTTATATTCCCACCAGCGAATTATTTTTTGATATAATTTAGTTGATTCCTGATAAGATCTTTTCTGATAAATTATTCGGCAATCCTCAGCCATCATTATTCTGGGTAACTCAGAATTCTTGAAATATTCTGCAGTTCTTAAGAAAAAACCATAAATTAAATCAATTTTTTGTGTTTTCAGAACTTTTTCAACCATCATTGAGAACATAGGATTATTATAATATCCAATTTCTAATGGATACCCAGCTAAAGTTAATGCCCCAGCTCTCATTCCAGCCTGAAATGGATCAAGATCAATTATTTTTAAATCAATTCCTAAATCTAAAATGACTTGTTTATGCTCCTGCGAGCATTTTCCACCCTGATAGAGAGTAATCAAAGTTACATTATGATTTGCAGTTAAATGCTTTAAAATATTATAATTTTTTACTCTATCACCACCAACCAATGGATATGGAAAGCGAGGTGACAAATACAAAATATTTAATCTCTTACTCAATTAGTATTCTCCTCAAAATTTACAAGAGTATATTTGTCGACAATATCATCGCCAATTCCATCTAAAAATTGAGATGGTTTTGATAAAATTGTTCCAGATTCCCTATCAAAAATATTAGTTGGGAATGTGATATAAAGTTCTTCTTTTGCTCTGGTCAAAGCAACATAAAACAATCGTCTTTCTTCTTCCAGTGCATCAATATCGTCTGATGATTTAGACGATGGGAATCTTCCATCTAGTGCCCAAATCAGAAATACAGCTTTCCATTCTAATCCTTTTGCAGAATGAATTGTAGAAAGTGTTACGAATTCATCTTCTTTAGACTCTTCGCCAATATCAAAAACAGATTCTACCGGTGGCTCAATTGCCATATCATTCAAAAAATCAGCTACACTTTTATATCTTTCAGTGATATTTGCAAATACTTCAATATCTTTCCATCTTTTTTGCCAATCGTCATATTTCGATTTGAAGAGTGGCTGATAATATTCAGTAACAAATGCTGATTTTTCTGAAACAGACAATTTTTTTAGTGCAATTTTATCAACTAAATAAAAAAGTCCTTTTACGTAATCGTTCTCTTTTCCAGCAGTATTGAAATTCATTTTAGTCAAATTGATGAAATTCATTTTTTGCATCTCTTCGATTATCTTTTGAGATTTTCTAGGACCAACTCCATCAATTAAATTGAGAATTCTGTTCCAGCTGATAATATCTCGTGGATTATATGCGATTTTGAAAAACGCTAATAAATCTTTTACGTGAGAGGTCTCTATGAATTTAAAACCACCAAATTTTTTGAATGGTATATTTGCTTTGGATAATTCGATTTCTAAATCGAATGACAAATAAGATGCTCTGAATAAAATTGCGATATCTTCCAATTCAATTCCCATTTCTCTCAATTCAAGGATTTGCTGAGCTACAAAAACTGATTGTTGTCTTTCGTCTTCACTTATAATGATTTTGGGTAATTCACCATTCAATCTTTTAGTGAAAAGTTCTTTCTCAAACTTGAAAGGAGAAGCACCAATAATAGTATTTGTTAAATTCAAGATTGGCTGAGAGCTTCTATAATTTTCCTCAATAAAGAAAGTTTCGCATTTTTTAAATGATTTAGGGAATTCGAGTATATTGCGGTATTCCGCCCCTCTGAATGAATAAATACTTTGGGCATCATCACCAACAGCCATAACGTTTTCGAACTCATTAACGAGGTTTAAAACTATTCTATGCTGAAGTCTGTTAGTGTCTTGGTATTCATCAACCATTACATAACGGTATTTTTTTGTTAATTCTTTCTTAACTGCTTCTTTTTCAATTAGAAGTTTTAATAAATTTAACAACAAATCATCATAATCCATCACATTGTGGTCTTTTTTGTATTTTTTATATTCTACAAATAATCTTGCAATGCTTTCCGTATCTTCAATAAAAAAAGGATAATCTTTGGCAATCACATCTTCGATATTCATCAATCTATTTGTAGTCAGATTAAAAATTCTCTCTAATGTTTCTTTTCTTGGGAATCTCTTTTTATTAGTTGCAAGATTCATTTGAGTTCTAAGCAAATTAATTGTGTCTTCAGCATCAGCCGAATCAATCACATTGAAAGTATTATCGTATCCTATTTGGCTCGCATATTGCCTTAGAATTGTCATTGCGAAAGAATGGAATGTTCCCCCCGATACTTTTTCACACCTGCCGTCGAGCATTAAAGAGGCTCTTCTGAGCATCTCCGCAGATGATTTCCTTGTAAATGTTAAAAGCAAAATTGATTCTGGCGGAATTCCGTCCTCAACTAATCTTGATAATCTGAAAGTTAAAATTCTTGTTTTTCCGGTACCAGCTCCTGCAACTACTAATGCTGCTCCATTATTATGCATCACAGCAGCATATTGCGAAGGGTTAAGTAATTCAGAGTATTGGACTTTGTATCCGATTCGGTCTTTTACATAATTATCAGAAGCTTTCTTTAGGACTAATTTCTTCACACAAGTTCCATTATTCTTTCTAACTTTTCAATTTCTTGCCTGAAAGACTCGGCATTTCCCTGGTCTTTAAGCATCAATTTTTGATAAACATCAATTGCAGATTGATATGCGCCTTGTTGCTCATAAATTTTAGCAAGAGTTATGCTCATAATTTCTAAAGGATTTTCTTCCTCGGAAATATTAAAGTCTTTAGCTTTCAAAGAATCGATTTTAGGTGTTTTTACCTTATCCAATTTTTTTGCTAATAAATTGAAAGGATCATTCTCAAGAAAATCATTAGGAATATCATTGGAATTAAAACTAAATGTATTAATATTTTGTTTTGGTTTTCTGATATTTTTATCAAATTTTGTAAATGGTGGAAAATCAGGAATATCTTTTATAAAAATTTTGGGTTCTTGATTAAATTGCATTAATTTTAGTGGAGAAGACTCCAAACCAGGAATTAAATCGAGATTATTAGCTTTCAAAAAGTTCTCATTTGAATTATTTTCATCATCATTCAAAATCAATTTCATAAATGATTCTTTATTTGAATAAGGATTTTCATTTTCAATTGATTCGGTTATTTCATCATTTATTTCTAAAATTGAATTATCTTGGAATTCAATAAGTTCTTCTTCATTACTGATTTCATTAATCAAATCAATTTCTGTTTCAATATTGGATTCAACTAATAATTCAATTTCAGGAGTCTCGAATTGATTAACTTGGTAATCTGAAATTTCATCATTTTCCAATTCTTCAATTATTGAACTATCGGCTATATCATCAACGATACCATCAATAATTTCATCTGTTGCTTCATCAATTATATCTTCGTCAGCGATATCTGAAATAATTATTTCTTCCTCGATAGATTCCTCAATTATTTCAACTTTATCCAAGGATTCAATCGATTCTTTAATATCTTTTATTAATTGTCTTATTTGACGATTTGCTGGAAATAATGCAATTGCATCATCAGCAATTTTTGAAGCTTGGTTATAATCTTTCTTTTCAATCAGACATTTTGCGATAACAAAATATCCTGATGGATAATTCGGAAATGCCTCCAAACCGGCTATACACATTTCATATGCATCGTCGATTAACCCTGCCATTAATAGCTGTTCAGCTTCCACCGCAAACAATGTTGATATTTCATTCATAATTTTTTTAAAAATATTTTTAAAAATTTATCAAAAATAAAGAAATTATGCTTAATTTTAACAGA
>CAIWET010000432.1 GCA_903911805.1 uncultured Ignavibacteria bacterium
CATTATGATAATCAAAATTATTAAAAGTAAATTTTGATTTTAATCCTGATTGTTCTATATTCATGTAAGAGTCTATATCAATGATAACTTTTTTTTCAATTTGGTTATTTAGATAATTTAAAATTATTCCATTTTGGTCTTTTGTTAAAATCGATAGTTGCATATAATTGTTGAAAGTGCCTTCAAATAAATTATCATTAATTAAAAGCTCCTTCTTTTCTATTAAATTGTTTAATTCTTCAAAATTTGAATACTTGATTTCATTAATAAACCTTATACCAATTCTTAAAATATTCTTATCTAATAAATACTCTAAAATTTTATTCAATATTTGTTCAAATTCTGATAAAAGTAAATTAAAAGAATCATAATTCTCTTTCATACTTAAAAATAATTTATTTCTTTCAATTTGGAAAATATAATCTTCTTTTTTAAATATTATTCCATTAATGAAAGTTTGGTTTGTCGATATATCAGCATTAGTAAAACCAATTTCTATTTTTCTAGAAAATATAGTGTGATTTTCAAAATATCCTATTTCTGAAAATATTTCTTTTAATCCGTCAACAATATGATTATCAAAATTAATAGTTTCAGAAAACTGAAAATCAATTACAGCCTCAATAATTGGAGGGTTATTTAGCTTACGAATTTTGCTCATAATATTATTTTATTATTAATAAACAAGAAAAGAGACGATAATAATTGAATTTTTATTTAAAATTTAATTATTTAGTTAAAAAGATTAATTTAATATATACTTTTCCAACCTATCAATTATTTCCGCGATATCATTTTCCGATAAAACAATATAAGGTCTAGGCGGAATGACAATAGTATGCTTCTTTGTATAAAATACTTGTTTATTTTTTTTCTTCAATTGATCCGCTTTCTTTTTAGAAATAAATAAAACACCTTTATCTTTTGTAACAATGTATGGTGTTCCTCCAGGATGGGATATTCTTCCACCAAATTGGTGTATAGCTGCATATGGCTTTCCTACAGTAATAGCAATTGCAGAATTATTATTTATACGATAACCGATTGAACCTAAAAGACCCCTTCCTCCATGCCTATTAAGAATTGTAGCATTAGGTCTTTTATCTTTGCTTTTAGCATAATTTTCTAAAGTTTTGCGAGATAGAGGAGTCCATCTTCTATTGCCGCCAGATAAAATATTAATGTTTGACGTATTCCCATTCCATCTGCCTTGTTTTGCGAAATTTTCATCAATTTTCATTTCGACCATTGACATCAATATTGGCAAAATGGGTTTAATATCACTAATTCTTGCATTTATTATTTTAAGAATGTTTTCAATTTCAATTTTAATATTTGTCATAATTTTATCTTTTTTTTGTCATATTTTTTGTCATATTTTACAATCACAATTTGCATTAAATTTTAAAATATTATTTATTTGAAATAGTCTAATATTATAACGCTGCGGAGGAGGTGAATAATAGTGCCGAACATTGGCAATACTATTATTCCAAGTCTAAATGAGATAATGTTCGCTCAAATAGGTTAGCCCCCAGCGTTATTTTTTTGATATAGTAATTCTCCATTCCTATGATTATCAATATACTGAGCATCAGTACCAAAAGCTGTATGGAATAATAATGAACCGTCTTCATTAATTCTAATAACAACAAACATAAATTCTTTAGCTTTATCGTCCCAATATAAACCTATAACTCTATTCCGGTATTCTTTGAAATTAGGATAATAAGTTTTCCAGATTTCAAATGGTTTTTCAATAGTATTTTTAAAAAAATCAATATATGCTTCTCGATGCTGATTATTTTTTATATTACCTTTTATTAAATACTCCACAGTAGTATAATCAACTTTAATATCGCCAATAGGTGATTTCAAAATAATTGAATCAAAAGTGTCATTTAATCCAAATTTTTCCATTATTAATTTAATTTGATCATCAACAGTTTTACCTATTGCTTTGTTCGCTTTAATTTGTGGTAATTCATCTATTGGAATATCTTTTACACTTTTCAAATTGAGCTTTTCCCAATTAGTTTTATTCTCAGTCTCCAAGCAATCTTTACCTCTCGTATTCGAAAATTTAAAAGCCCAATCGCAATCAGGTAATAAATTTCTTTTTTGTGTTGCGAAATTTTCCAATGCTTTGATTAAATCATTTTTTATTTTATCAACATATTTTGTAACTTCTGGTTCCCATTGCGCTACTAAATTTAAACTATTTTTAGTATCATTAATAAATAAATCTTTTAATCCATTATCAAAACTTTTGAATAATTCAGCCCCTGAACTTACTTGTAAGTTATCAGATTTAATCTTATCTGATGTTAAGCTTCTTGTCCAACACTGGCATCCCCATCTACATCCAGGATAATGCTTCTTCAAAAATGGGTCATCATATCTAAAAACTTTATAATAAAATTCTTTATGAAGTGGGTCTGGATCATTAGCGCTAGAAGGCATCCATTGAATATATTCAGCAATCCCTTGTTTGCCTAAAAGTTGCTGAGATTTAAATTTTTGGGATTGATAAGCTAAAGTCATATTTGTATTATAGATTGTATTTAATCTATTGCCAATATAACCATCGCTTTTAGTACTCCAAGCTTTTTGCCCTAAATTTAATGCATTCTCTTTGAATTTTTTTAAATCCCAAGATTCTTCTTTAGCCTTAGTTACTAAATTTAAAAAATCTGATAACATATCAGCAGAAGCAATTTTTGCAACAGTAAATGCTTTATCTTTACTTTCTGAATCCAACTTATCAAATGTTTCTTGGTCAACTATGTTGTTAGATTTTGCCTTTAAATAATTCACAGCTTCTTCAGGAGGCAATTTAAAAGCTTCTTCTAATATTTTACTGGCATTTGGTTTTTTATCGCCTACAAATGATTTACGCGGTATTTTGCCAGTTCTTTTGAAATATTCAACTAATGTAATCATTGCATTCCGCCTACACTAGAAATTAAAATTCCTTTCCCAATAATATCTTCAATTTCTTTTGTATCAATTTCTGGTAATAACTTTGTCAGATTATTATAAATTTCATCATAATTTTTACCTTGGTTTATTAATTCTATCACTGGAGTAACCATATTTTCACCTAATACACTCAAATCATTTGAAGATGTATTATTTATTTTTGTTTCTGTCGTAAATTCATTTTGGGAAAAGGTAGGTGATGAAGATTCAATAATATCGAATTCATCATCGGAGAAACCATAGCTTCTTTTAAAGTATTCCTTTGTAAATTTTATCATAGGTGACAATTTAGAATCTCTATCAGCTAAAACCATATCAACATCTTCTTCGGCATATAACTCAAAAACTGGTGATTCAATTTCTTCTTCAAAATTATATTCTAATATCCATCTTATTAATTTATTCATCCACATTTCAACTAATTTTTTATCAGAATCAACAACATCTTGACGGACCATCAAATGTGTTTGGCTCATCGCATAACTGCCAGTATCACCCTGCTCTGTTGTTAAAGTTTGACTTAATATTGCTTTTGATATTTCTGAATTATGGAAATGTATAAACTTTTGATAAAGATCTGGACTTGAACTTCTTGAAGCATCTAATATTGAAACTTTATTTGCTTCACCTTCAGTCACTAAAATTCCATCTTGTCTCATTTCATCTAAACTATATTTCAAATCTTCTTTATTATCAACTGTTGATCCAATATCTGTTTGTCCCCACAAATAAGGCATACCATATTTTTCAGTAAAAGTTGACCAAAATTTAATAGTATCTTTTTTAAAAAATACACTCCAATAGCATCTTGATAAAATAGATTCACCATAAGGATCAGTATAAGATGCATTATGAGTTACAGTTAAAAATTTTCGAGCTGGAAGTAGTACTCCGTCTTTTTTACTCTTTTTTCGGAATCTCCAAAAATTATTACTATCCACATAAAACCATTCGTGTGGTTTCGCTATAATATCTTTAGGGACGATTTTATCATTCTCTGTTCTCCAATAAATTTCCATTATTTGGAATCCGAATAAAGGAGCTTCCAATATATCTGAAATAATTCTCCTTACATCCAATTTCTTAAATATTTCATATATGAATTGTACCTGGGTAGTTTTAATTCCTCCTCTATTAATTTCCCAATCCATTGACAAAATACCGGATTTTCTTGATTGGACGCAACTTGCAACGTGTGGATCATATTTTAATTCGTTAAATAATTCTACTCCTGCCCCTAATCTTTTTAAGATAATGTCAGGGTTTGGAAGCTCTGTAATGAATTTATCTGTTAACCAACTGTAATCTTTTGCAGTAGCTAATACTCCTAAATTTTTAAATCTTTCTTTCATAATATATCCTTAATAATTATTAAATCTATCATTTTTAATTCTTTCTCTTCTTTGTGTATTTACAGAGGAACCGGCTCTTTTAATAAATTTACTTAAATATCCTAAACTCATTGTAGTTGTATCAACAATATCATCGTGTTTATCATTTGGGAAGTTTGAATGTTCATTAATAAAGTCTGCTAACCAAATTTTCCCTTCCGGAACAAATACTTGTGATGCTTCTAAAAGTGGCGAAATGATGTGGGCCCTTATTTCTTTTGAACTAGTTTTAACTGGGCTAATTGGTAAAGAAGTACTTTTTCTTAATTCTTGAATTAAACTTTGTCCTGAAGCTGCATCTTCAATTAATATTAATTTTGGGTTATGCATTGTAGCTTGAGAAACTACAATTTTTTTTAATTCAGGAAATAAATATTTGCCCCTCAATATATCTATTAAATAGAAATTATTCCCACTTAATCCCCAAGTTGCACAAACGGTAAAGTCATTTTCTTGACCTTGTTTAAAAGCTGTATCCCAAGTTTGAATTATAATGCTGCAACTTGGTCTTTCTTTATAGAATTGCCACCAAGAAGGTTTAAATATTTGATATTCAGAAGCAATTGGCTTTTGTTGATATAAGCAAGAAAACCAATATGACCCTAAATTCTTTTTTAATTTTAAGAGTTTATCAATATCGAATCTCCTATTCCATAGCGCATCACCTTTAGATCTACCCAATACATCATTCTCATCAGCAATTGCTGGTAAATCTACGACTGTCCAATTTTCATTATCATTCTCTAATATCCTCCCAGCAAGATCATCATAATGCCATCTTGTCATTACGAATATTATTGCTCCGTTTGGCTCCAATCTTGTTAATGCAGATGATACATACCAATCCCAAGCTTTATTTCTATAAGTAACTGACATAGCTTGTTCATTATTTTTAACTGGGTCATCAATAATCAATATGTCTGCTCCTTTACCAGTCAAACCTGCTCCAACCCCAACTGCTTCTAATCCTCCCTGAAAATCTTTAATCAACCATTTATATTTACTATTACTACCTTTTTCAATTTTTACATCGAAAAGACTTTCACCATAAACAGTCATTAAATCTTTTGCTTTTTTCCCCCAACTTGCAGCAAATTCTGTTTCATAAGATGACAACATAATGTGATTCTTTGGATTCAATCCTAAATACCAAAAAGGGAAATATTTTGAAATTAATTCTGATTTCCCATGTCTAGGCGGCATATTAATCATTAGTCTTTTAATTTTACCATTTGCTACATCAACTAATTTTTCAGATAATAATCTGATATGTTGAGGTATCAAAAATGATTTATTCGAGACAATGTGCGCACATAATGCAGGATTAATCCTGGCTAATTGCTTGGATATCGTTGAGAACGCCATTTATTAAATCTTCCCCAATATGTTCAACTTCATCAACTTTTACATTATTAATTTTTGTACTTGCTATATCTAAATTTTCTTTATTCAATACAATGATATGTTTTGATGCGTTGTTTAATATGTTATACAAACTATTTAAACTTAGATTTTTCATCTCTTCAGGTTTAGTGCTAATTCTTCTGATAATTTCATTTACAACTTGCTCCCAAGCCAATATAACTTTATCATTTATTTTTACTATCTTTTCTAAAGACTTATCATAAACATCTTGAATTAACTTATTTTCAAATTCTAAAATTCTATGATCCCAATTATATGACTGGCTCCATTTATCACAAGTATAAGAATTTTTATGTCCTAAGATTAAAGAGGTTTTTTTTCTAGTTCTTTCTTTTTTTAGACTATAATAAATCTCAAAAGCTTTATAAGCTTTCTCAGTTTCATTCTCTAATCTTTTTATAGCAAAGAACATTAGTCAATTACCGATATATTACTGAATAATTACTATTTTAGACATTATAAATTCTTTAGCTGAAAGTTGACTTTCTTTGACTGCATTATTCCATATCTCGAATTCTTCATCATTCAATTCAAAACTTATTAGATGTGGAATTATCGTCTCTCCATTTTCTTCTTCTGATTTATTATAATCAGAAAGTTCAAAATCCAATAACTCTAAATAATGTTTTAGATCCGATTCATTGAATGGCAAAGTTTCAGCTAACAAATTAATATCATTTGATTCGGTAATATTTTTAATAATACTTGCTAATTTCAAATCATCTGAAATAAATTTAGTTTCATTAGTTTCTAATGCTATTATTTGAGCATCTTCTAAAGTTATATTCCCATGGTCATAAACAACAGCATATTTTTTATTTAATTTATTTAATGCTCTTAATCTATGGTTACCATTAATACATTCATAAGAATTATATCCTAATGATCGAACATGAAGATTTTCAATTAATCCATTTTTTTGAATATTTCTTTCTAATTTAATTTCAAGTTCTTCATTTTCTTTTTTATAATTCCAGTCAGCTTCTTGAATAAAATCAATATCAATAATCTTGTAATTAGAATAATTAATGATATCTTCTTTATCCATTTCAAGTTCACTACTTTCGAATAATTTTTTTTCA
>CAIWET010000433.1 GCA_903911805.1 uncultured Ignavibacteria bacterium
AGAAAATATGACCGGGGATTGTTCATTTATGATTTATTACCAGACAAGACAATGTCCTGGTGGTGTGCCTCAAATTAGATTACATCACATTGAATTTGTTCAAGGATCGAATTGTCAGTTTTTAAATACTGAAAACATTATTGCTGAAGCAGTAAAAACCTTGAATGCGAATGTTCCTGATATTTTTGGTGATCCTTTTCAAGCAAGTTATAAAATTTATGTACCATCTTGTATGCAAATTAATGCATATAATAATATAAATCATTTAGAAGCTTGTCCTAATTCTGAATGTTGTATATATTCATATAATTCTGTTCTAATAAATGGCTTTGTTAATGTATTAAGTCAATCAGCCGATGCACTGAATATCGACTGTCCAGGGCTTGTTGGAGGATGTATTGGTCACTGTTCGAATTTAACTGTTCCATTAAATACTCCACTCAACCCAAACGGGTCAGGTCTATACGGACCAAGATGTACATATAGTAATTGTGGTACTAATCCGTGGCTTAAACAATCTAGAGTTTATAATTGGTTAGGTTGTAGTTTTAGAATTAATTATTTTTATAGATTTGTAAATAACTGTGGTTTAATCAAATTCGAACTTCAACTTTCAAGTATTCAAATTCTCTCTGGTGTTATGGATATTATAAATATCCTTCAATATAGTCACAAAGATATGATTAGAGCGGCAGCAGATAGCATTCCTCTTAGTAGAGGTTTAAGAGCAAAGGTTTATGTTTCTCCTTGTTGGACTCATATTCGTGACAACAATACATACAATATTATAGAAGTACATACTTGTAATGATATTGGAGGATGTTGTTCTGAAGAAGTTCAAATACCTGTTAATGGTGACATGACATATCTACGAAGAACTTGGAATGAAAATATTTATCCGAATACAGAACCAAGTTGTAATGGTAATTTTCTTTGCGAATATTATTGTGCTGATATTTTATTCTATTTGTTTGATGAAATATACTTACCTAAAATTTCTACTAGTGATATTATTGGTGAAAAAGTGATCTTATTAAATGAAAATGTCAATATACAACCAAATCCAAGTAAAGGTAATTTAGATTTACTCTATGTATCTAATTTAGTAGGAAATATTGATTTATTTATTTATGACAATAATTCAAAAGAAATATTTTTTAAAAATTATTCAAAACAAGCAGAAGAGATACGGATAAATTTGAACTTAAGTGATTTTTCAAATGGAATGTACTATTTTAGAATAGTACAAGAAGAAAAAGAATCAAAAGGTAAATTTATTATAGATAAATAGAAATAAATGGGAAGTATTCAGTTTAATCTGAATACTTCCTTAATTAATAATAAAAATTTTCAATAAATATAAATGAAAAATATTATGGAAAATCTCAAAATCATATTTATATTAGGTATTACTTTCATTTCTTCAAATCTTTTTGCTCAAAAAGAATCTTGGAATTGGATTTTTACAAATAATGCTGGAATTTCATTTAATACTAAAGATACAATACCTAAAGCAATTATTGGAGCTAAATTGGCAGATGTTTGGAATACTATCCCTATTTCAGATAAGAATGGAAATCTTCTGTTTTATTTGAGTGATTATATGCCTGTTCATTATCCATATGTTACAAAAATTATTTATAATAAATTGCATCAACCAATGAAAAATGCTAATTATAATGACGATGTTATTACTCATAATAATGCAATAATTCCTATACCTGGGGTTAAAGATAAATACTATTTTTTTTACGATTACTTAGATGAATTTAAAAACAATAAAATATGTTATGATATTATTGATATGACTTTGGAAAATGGTCTTGGTGCTGTTACAGAAAAAAGAAAATTTATTAAAATTGATGAAAATGATAAAAATCCACTATTAGAAGGTTTTTTGGTGTTCAAACATAGCAATAATTTAGATTATTGGCTAATTTATCGCTACAATAATGACTATAG
>CAIWET010000434.1 GCA_903911805.1 uncultured Ignavibacteria bacterium
CTACTATATGTTTAATGAAATTTTCAAAGAAGTTCAAGAATCATTTATAGTAAACATGGGAAGCGATGGTGGAAAAAAAGGGATTTATAATTACAAGACTGATACATTTCATGTAGAAATAAAATCCGTTGATTTATTCGATGTTAAAATCAATAAAAATAAGCAACCTATAAAAGATAATTCTATCAAAATAAATATAAATGATTTTAGAATGTTAGTTAATCCATGTTCTTCTTATTTTATAATAAATCATTGTAAAGCAAAATGTTGTCAATACAATGCTTACAAATTGAAACACCCTTTAATTATGCCATTTGATGATGAAATAAAAGTATTTGAAAAAGTTGATTGTAAATATGATGATGAATATAAAATTATAAGATTAAAGGAAAATATTTGTTCGTTTCAAGAAAGACCTTCAGGATTTTGCAAATTACATAATACTGAATTTAAGCCATTTGGTTGTAAAATTATGCCTTTAAGATTAGTAAAAAATGAAATTCGAGTTGCAAGTTTCTTAAAAAGCTACAATTGTCAAAAACAGCAATTTACAGGAATTGACAAAGTTCCTTTTTATAAAGGTTTTAATCAATCTTTAATTGCTTTATTCGGCGAGAAAGAAACAGAAAGAATAATTAATCAAATAGAATTAGGTAAAGTTGATATTACTGTTAATATTCATCCTTCAAATATTGAAAAACTATTTGAAATTAATCGGATAATTAAAAAATTGTCAAAGGAGCAAAAATGAAAAGAGTTTTTGAAATTGATGAACTAACTCCAGTAGAAGAATATAATGGGATTCTATTAAAAGAGATGATCTATATCTACCCTACACTAGTATTATGGAGAATTTGGGCGGAACAAAAGTTAGGCAAATTAAAAAGCTGATTGAGTGCATAAAAAATAAGAAAAAAGAAAACTTTAAAGGAATTATTACTACATCAAGTGTCCATTCGCCACAAGGTGTAATTGTAGCAAATGAAGCTATTGCAATTGGTAAACCTTCAATTGTATGTGTTGGTATAAATAAGAAAGCATTTGAAAAAAGTAAATTAAATCACTTACCGTTAAGACTTGCTGAAGAAGTAGGTGCAGAGATTATTAATGTAGCTGGAACAGGATTCAATAGTGTTTTAGAAGCAAGAGCAAAAACACTTGCTGAAGAAAATAAATATGATCTTATTAATTTTGGAATTAATATGAATTCTTATCCAGAAGCAATTATAACTTCTGTAGCTGATCAAGTAAAGAATTTACCTGATAATTTGGATAACATAATTGTTCCTTGTGGCAGTGGGATTACATTTGCAGGAATAATGGTAGGTCTTGAAAAGTATAATAAAAAGGAAAAAAGAATTATTGGTTGCCAAATTTCTGGATATGACAGATCAAAAGAAATAAATAAAATTCTAGATATTTTTAATTTGAAAAAACAATATGAATTATTCATTGATAAAACTTATCCCTATATTAAGAATGTAGATTTTAAAATAAGTCAAGATTTTGAATTGAATGTTAAATATGAATCAAAAGCTTTTCAATATTTTCTTCTACATAGAAATA
>CAIWET010000435.1 GCA_903911805.1 uncultured Ignavibacteria bacterium
AAATTATTAATTTTGTAATAAGTAAAAATAGAAATTTTTATTAAAGTTTCTAAGACTCTGTTGTAGTTTTAGAATGAAAAGAAAAAAATATTATTTTATTATAAAAAGGGTTTTAATATGAAAAAGACACTTACTTCAAAAATCATCTCTTTAACGATGATTTGCTTTATGGCAGTTAGCTTTGAAGCGATAGCACAAAATTTCACCAATAACGGTGGAACTTACACAGCTTGTCCTACAGGCAAAATTGTCATGAAAAATACTTCAGGTGTTTTTGATGGTACAGCTGCTTTAGGAACTACTCCTACTCCATCTGACATAACAGTTAATAAAAATGGTAGAATTCAAGGAATAGTTGAATGGAACCATGCAACTGGTCAAACAGTTCAACCAAGATATTATACTGATTTATCAACATCTGGAGCTGGTGCTAAAAGCATTAGTGATGGTATATATGTTGGTGGTGTTTATACTCCAGGTGGAGCTGGTGCAAGATCATACGCTGGAACATTTTATTATGATGGTACAGGAGCTCAAAATATTGCTTTAGAAGGCAATACTACTGACAATACTAATAATTATAATAACTTATCATTATTGTCTTATGACAACTCTGCAACTACAAAAACAAACTTAACTGATGCAAATGGTGTTAGAGTAAGAGGTAACTTTAGTTCAACAGCTGTTGCTACTTTAGTTGCAAAATCTAATTTTAAAGTACAAGGTAGTGGTGCTTCATTAGCATCTGGTAATGTTCAAATTGATGGTACTGATCAAGCAGTTACTTTATCTTGGATGGGTACTGGTACATTTGAATTAGATGGAAATTTAACTTATACAAATATTGGAGCAAATGCTGGTACTTTGAATTTAACAAATACTGGTGTATTTACAGTTGATGCTGGAAGTTTAGCATTGACTGCAGCAAATTCAATATTAGATTTGGATGCAACTTCAAGTTTAGTTGTTACTGGAGGCTTTACAAATGGATTTGCAGCTAGAACTAATATGACATTTGATGGTGCTTCAACTGTAACTTACAATAATGCAGCTCCACAAACAATGGTTTCAACTGTAGCAACTAACAAGTATGGTATATTAATTACAACTGGTGGTGAAAAACTAGTTGATGTAAATGTTGGAAATGAAGTAGTATACGTATCTGCATCACTTGCGGTTAATGGCAATTCTTATATTAACTTAGGTGCTACATCTGGTTCTACAGCTACACCTATGAATGGAAAAATCGTTGATGTTGCTGCTGGTTTAAACAATTTAACTTATGCAGGTGATTTAAGTACAAACTATATCACTGGACAAGTAAGAAGATCAGGCGCATTAAATACTACTGACGACTATACTTTTAATAACGCAAGCACAAAATTAAATTTTGCAACTGTTCCTACAGACTTTACAGTATTTGTTGTTCCTGGTGCATTACCTTCAGGGTATGGATCAGATGTATTAGCAGCATTTGATATTGGTAGAACAATTGTTTACGGTTATACAGGAACAGCTCCTGAAGTTGATGATGTCCTTAACGGATATTTAAATAGCGAAACTGCTGGAGTAACAGGTTATGATATTAATTATGTAAAATATGCTGAAGCATTTAGTAGCGCTAGTCCTAAAGAAAAATGGTATGCAGGTTCATTAGCAAGATCTTTAACTGGTGGTGTTGTAGAAATTAATTCTACTTATTCAGCACCAATAACAAAATCTATATTTGAAAATTCACATACTTCAACAAATACAGAAGTTTTTGCTAATAACAGCGCCTTAGTTTTAACAACAAAGTCAGCAGTTTACTCAATAGCTGATGGTCGTTGGTCAAATCCAGCTACTTGGGATGACAACATAATGCCTTCACCAAATGATGAAGTTTATGTACGTCACTTTGTATATACTGGTGTTGACGGTGCAGCATATGGTTCTAACTATGCTCCAAATGAAAGAATGTGCTTACCAGCAGATGCAAATGACGATAGTAAAGCTGCAGCTTATCGTATTAATATTATAGCTTCAGATGCAACTTATACTCATCCAGCATTAGTAATTGGTCATAAAGACTCTGACTTACCACCAACCCAAGTATTTAGAACAAGATTAACTGCAGGTGGTAGCTTCACAGATCCTGGAATCTTTAATTACAATGCATCTTTGACTACAGGTGATGCTAGCTCAACAGCTTATGTTCCAAGTTCAGATGCAGTTCATGGTATTTATGTTACTAACATAGCTTCTTCAACTGGAACAGCTGTTTTAGGTGCTTCACAAATTACAAACTCAGGTACAATCGTTAACTGTAACGAAATCCAAGTAGGTAAATAATTTTTGATTTTTTTAAATTGGTAGGAGAGTATAACTCTCCTACCTTATTTTTTAGGGTAAAATTGAATAAAACTTATATACATATAATCATTTCATTTCTAATCTTAAGCAATACATATATTTTTGCGCAAGGTGGTAATACTATTAATAATACTGGTGGTAAAATTACTAATAAAGGCAAAATAGTTGTTAAAAGTGGACAGGTTAAAAATTTAAATGATACCATTGGAGGTAGAGTTGAATTTACTGACAACGGTTCTGGGGATACTAAGATTCCTAATATTGTATTTAATCAATTGCAATTAAAAGGTGGAAATCGCAAATGGACAGACACAACTAATAGTATTAATAAACCATTAGTAACTAATGATTCTATTTTAATTGATAAAACTGCAAGGTTCGAATTAGTAAATGCACCAGTTTACGCTCATTTTCATATTGATAATCAAACAAAAACTTGGGGAACTAAAGAATTCAGAGTAAATGGTGATGTTGAACAGATTATTACTGGTACTGGTGAATTCAGTATATTAAATATTGATAATATAAAAGGTGTAAGTATTAAAGATGGTGGTCAAAGAATTAATTCTCATCTAATATTAACTAACGGTTCGTTGAATAATGACCCATTAAATAATATTACAATGAGTGATTCTACATTGATCATTAGAAATATTTCTGGCTCAGTTTTAAATCCTCCTGTTTTTGATAATAGAGTTTCAGTAAAATATATAGGTAATGGAAATATAGTTTCTGGTTATGAAATTCCATTAGATTCAACTAAATTACAAAATTTATATGCTGAAAATGATACTTTATTTATATCTAGAAATGTAACTGTTAATGATTCATTACACGTTACAAACGTTGTAAGTACATTTAATCCAGCTAACAATGATACAACGATAATTTTAACCCACGCTTCTAGAGAAAATCCTGTTTATAAACAATTATATTCTGAAGTAATTGGTAATTTTAGAAGAACAAACTTGAAATTTGATAGAGAAAAGAATTTATTCCATAATAGATATACTTATATCTTATTTGGAAGAAAAGATTCAAGTAAGAATGTTGCTGAAGTGACTTATAATATATTGCCATTTACCATGCCAGGTTCTACTAGAACGTGGGACAATGCTTTGGTAAGAAGATTTATGCATATTTCAACTAAAAATGATTCTGGAAATGCAGTAACAGATAACATTAATATGGGAATGGGTTTTGCTTGGAAAAAAGCTTCTAATGTTGATATTGATGAAAATAGAGACTTAGACATAAATAATGTACTATTAAAACACGAAAAATTTACTTGGAATGATATCCCTAAAACTAATACACCAAATACAGATGGTGATTGGGTATATTCTTATGAACAAGGTATAAATGAATTAGGATATTTTGCTATAGGAACACCAGGAAATTACTTACCACTAGTTTTGAATATCAAAGTCTTTTTAGAGGGTGCTTATAGATCTAATGGGAAAATGACAAACGATTTAGCAAATAAAAGATTACTTCCATTAGACACACTTCCAAATATATATCCATATAATTTATTGAAATCAAGAAACGTTAATATTGCAAAATTATCTGATACAACTTTAGAAAAATTTGTTGATTATGTTGTTGTTGAAATTAAAAAGGATTTAAATTCAACAGCTGCCACATATCAATTAGCAATGTTAACAAAAGATGGTTTATTGATTGACCCAAATAGTCTTGGTTTAGTTAAAGTAAACGATTCAATCGACAGCAATGAATATTATGTTGCTATTAGACATAGAAATCACTTAACAATAGTTTCTGCAGATAAAGTACCATTGTATCCAAGAGTGAATTCTTATGATTTTGACTTTACAAAATCAGCTAATATATTAGGTGGTACAGCTTCATTAAAACGTATTGGAAATGATTCATTTGGGAATTTACTTTTTGGAATGATTGGTGGTGAAGTAACTGCTAATGACCAAATCAATTTAACTTCAGCTAATATTGATTTTCGCCCCGATATAATATCGATACTTAATCATTTCTCAATGAAACCAGGTTATGATTTTAATGATACAAATTTAGATGGAATTGTAACAACAAA
>CAIWET010000436.1 GCA_903911805.1 uncultured Ignavibacteria bacterium
TAATATTTCGCCATTCTCTTGGGAGAAGAAAAGTAAATCGAGTTCATCAATAGGAATTTTTATTTCATCAGCAAATTTCATAAATTCATTTTCAACTAAATAGTAATTTTTTTCAGGAACAATTTTAGGCATTTCACTAAATATTCCTATTTTAATTAAATTTCTTAGTATATGCCTATCTAGAATTGCCAAATTCCTAAATCCAATATTTCGCATAAAATGAGAACTCTCTTTTAATCCATATCCTTTTACATTTTTCAAGATAAATGCTCTTTTATCAAAATTAGATTTTTCGGATTTTAAATTATATAAAATATTAGGGAAAATTGCTTTTAATTCTCTTAACCTTTCGGCTTTGGTATTGTGGAAACGTATATAGTGATTTTTTTCGAAAAGAATACTTTCTAAATCTAAATCATTTTCAAGGAAATTTTTAGATTTTAAAATATGTTCTACTTTTGCAGCATTTACTGCTTTAGATTGAGGTGTTAGAATACAAAAACAAGCTTCGTAGAAATAATTTTCTTCAGGAACCTTAGAGAAATCCTCAAGACGTTTGAGGATTTCTTCTTTTTTAATTTCATAAGTTGATTTTAATTCATCGATAAATGAAAAAGGCATTATTCCACCGTAACGCTTTTGGCTAAATTTCGTGGCTGATCTACGTCTCTGCCTAATTCAACTGCCATATAATATGATAACAATTGCAAAGGAATTACAGCCAATAATGGAGTTAAAAATGAAAGAGTCTCAGGTATATAGAAAATATGATTTGCATAGTTTTTAATATTTTCATCGCCTTCAGTTGCAATTGCAATTACTTTTCCGCCACGAGCTCTAACTTCTTCTATATTTGAAATTACTTTTTCGTAAATCTCATCTTTTGTAGCAATTATTACAACTGGCATATTCTCATCAATTAATGCAATTGGTCCGTGCTTCATCTCTGCAGCAGGATAACCTTCAGCGTGAATGTAAGAGATTTCTTTTAATTTCAGAGCACCTTCTAAAGCAACTGGAAAATTATAACCTCTTCCAAGATATAAGAAATTATTTGCATAAGAATAATGCTTGGCAATTTCTTTAATTGCTTCGGCATTATCTAAAATTGATTGCATTTTATCAGGAATTAATGAAATTTCATTGCAATATCTCATCCCATCGCTTTTTGAAATATTCTTCATTCTGCCCAAATATAAAGCAATTAAAATGAAGGCAGAAACCTGCGATGTGAATGCTTTTGTGGAGGCAACTCCGATTTCAGGACCAGCGTGGATATACATTCCTGCATCTGTTTCTCTTGCAATTGAGCTTCCTACTTGATTAACAATTCCTAAAACGATAGCACCTTTTTGCTTTGCTTCTTTAATTGCAGCTAAAGTATCAGCTGTTTCGCCTGATTGGGAAACTGCAAAGACAATATCATCTTTGTTTATAACTGGATTTCTATATCTGAATTCTGAGGCATATTCAACTTCTACAGGAATATTCGCGAAATTCTCGATTAAATATTCTCCTACCAATGACGAATGCCAGGATGTTCCACAAGCAGTGATGATTATTCTTTTTGAATTTCTTAAATTTTCAGCAACCGAACGAAGACCACCTAGTTTAATGTCGCCCTCTTTTTGAATTATTCTTCCTCTGAAAGAATCTTTAAATGTGATTGGTTGCTCGTAAATTTCTTTAAGCATAAAATGAGGGAAACCACCTTTTTCGATTTGGGTTAAATCGAATTCTATTTCGTGGATTTTGTTGTCTGTTTTCTCATTATATATTGTTTTAGTATGAAAAGTATTCTGATTTACAATAATCATTTCGTTATCATTTATATAAATCACTTGTTTGGTGTGAGCAATAATTGCAGAAGCATCAGAAGCAATGATAAATTCATCATCACCGATACCAAATACCATTGGACTGCCTCTACGTGCAGCTACTAATGTATTCGGTTCATTTGATGACATTACAACTATACCAAAAGTACCAGTAACTTCATTCAAAGCTAATCTTACTGACTCACATAAATCTTTTGTTTTAATATAAAAATGCCCTACTAATACAGCAAGTACTTCTGTGTCGGTATCTGACTCAAAATAATAACCTCTTTCAGTTAAATTCTTTTTGAGTGATGCATAATTTTCAATAATTCCATTATGAACTAATGAAATTTCTTTAGAATTATCAAAATGAGGATGAGCATTCAAATCGTTTGGCTCACCATGAGTTGCCCAACGAGTATGAGCAATACCGATTTTTGAATCATAATCATTGTGATTTAGTAAAGATTCTAATTCAGCAACTTTACCAGCTTTTTTAAGAGTTAATATTTGCCCATTTTGTAAAATAGAGATTCCAGCAGAATCATATCCGCGATATTCTAATCGTTTAAGACCATTCAATAAAATTGGAGAAACTAGATTTTTACCTATATAACCAACAATTCCACACATTTTTTTCCTAACATATCAATTATTAATATGATTTTTTTTAATTTTACATAAACGAATTTGTTGAAATAAAGTTTAATATGTTATTACAAAAATATACAGCAATAAAAATACTAATTCCATTGATAATCGGAGTCATTGGCGGATATTTCATTGCAAATCAAACTTTTATTATATTAGTTTCAGCCATCATATTATCTAGTGTTATATTAATCTTTAAATTTAAAAAGCAAAATCATTTTTCTTTAATATGGATTCCAATTGGATTAATGTTATCTTTAAGAATCAATCCAATCAACCTTTTAAGTGAATCATCTGATTTTAGTACAAAGTGTATAATGCAGGGTGAAGTGATAAAGCGCTCATATTCAGACTCAGCAAATGATAGATTTGTGGTCGAAGGGAATATATATCTTGATAATTTAAAGAAAGAATATTTTGGAAATGCTGTTTTAATTCTAAAAAAGAATTCTAAAAATATCAATCCTGGTAATAAAATTATATTAAGTGGAAAAGCAGAATTAATCAAAAATTATTCTTTGCCAACGGAAAAAGTTTCAGTTTTTTCGGCATTATCAGAGAATATTTCAATGGTAGTATATTGCGATACTAATAGAATTAAAATAACTGAATCAAACTTGAATTATAATTATTATCTTGATAATTTAAAGGAAATTATAAAAAACAAACTTAGGGAATATACACCTCCAGAAATACTTGATTATACTTATAGTGTGGTTACAGGTGATTTATCTCAAATACCAAAAGAAGAAAAGAAATTATTTTCATTGACAGGAACGATACACGTATTAAATGTCAGTGGTTTACATATTGGATTATTTGCATTTTTGCTTTTTGAATTACTCAAAGGTTTTAAAAATAAAAAATTCAAATTTGTTCTTTTTTCAGTTTTACTTGTCATTTTTATCACTTTAACTGGGCTTCAACCACCAGGAGTAAGAGCAGGACTAGTCGCATTGTTTTATTATTTAGTACATTTAAAAGGCAGGATGATAAATATGCTGAATATCATTTTATTCAGTGCTATTTTCTTTGTTTTGATATCACCAAATATTATATTTTCAGTGAGTTTTCAATTGTCTTTTGCTGCATCTATATCAATAGTGATTTTTTATCCTATAATTTTCAATAAATTGAATTTTGGAGAAGAATGGCTCGAAAATTATGGTATTTTAAGAGTATTATTATCTTCATTTTTAGTGAGCTTTACATCAGGAATTTTTCTCAATCCATTGGTGGCATTTTATTTTGGAATGTTTTCAACTGTTTCCTATATCTCAAATTTAATTATTATCCCGCTTTATAATTTATTTATTATTTTTACTTTCTTAGGTTTAATTTTTTCATTTGCTAGTGGTGTTGTGGCTTCTTGGTTTGCATATTCTTCAATGCTTTCATTAAAAATTGTCAAATTCTTAATAATCGAATTTTCGAATTTCAACTATTCATATCTCTTTTCTGAAAATTTATTTTTCATTGAATTGATAATTTCAATAGGAATCATTTATTTTATTGTATCAAAATCACGCAGGCATTTGTTTTTTAGAATGTCAACTATATTAGTAATATATTCGATATTTTTTGGATTTATTTATTCAGAAAGTGATTATAATATTTATTATCGTAAAGATTATTCAATAACTAAATTCAAAACACAAAACAATACAGAATTACTTTTTATTAATGATAAAAGCTCATTTTTATATACCAAAGGAGACAAAAAAGCACTAGAATTTTTAAAAGATTTTGCTGATACTGATAGTCTTATCATTTGTTGGAATGGAAATAATGGAATGATTATTAGAGATGAACTCAAAAAGAAATTTAAAGTA
>CAIWET010000437.1 GCA_903911805.1 uncultured Ignavibacteria bacterium
GTTTTGATAGTGATGGAATAAATGAATTATCAATCCTTATATTACTATCAACTTTCGACTCTTGAGGAGTTATAACTATCTCTGGATTTGATTGTTTTGATAGTGATGGAATAAATGAATTATCAATCTTGATATTTTTATCTAATTTTGATTCTAGTGGAGCATTATTTATTTTTGATAGATTATCTTTATTTGAATCTATTTTCAAATCTTTATTGATCAGTTTTGGGTCAATATAAACTTCAGTATCAATCTTTTTGTCAGTTGGCAATTTCTCAGCAATATCAAAGTAATGTGTCAACTTCCCATCTAAATCTTTAATATCCTTAATGAATGAAGTATTTTTTATATTGCTCTGAATTTCTAATTCATTTATTTGCTTAGCAAAATCCTGAGTAAATGAATTAATATCAATAACATTTCCAAGTGGATTTTCATTAGTAACTTTTAAATTTTGAATGCCTAATTCATCAGAAATATTAACACCAAAGAGTTCATTTAATTTATCTTTGAATTTAGAATCAAGTGAGCCTGTTTTTAGTTGATTTTCGCCATTAAAAACTTTATTTACTAAATTTTTGACGTCATCATTTGATAACCAATCAGATAGCTGAGTTGAATCATTTAATAAGTTTTGATTTTTTATATTTGGTTCTGGATGATTTATTAACTCTGGAATATCTTCAACTGAAAATGTATTTTTCTTTGTTGAATTTCCAGTATTAATACCTAGGATATTGCCTAAATCTAAAATACTGATTGTTTTTTGTGAGTCAGTTGAATCAGATTCATTCATATTTGAATCTTTCAATTTTGAATTAATGTTATCAATTAAATTACTTAAATTAATTTTTTTCAATCCTGGAAATAATTGTGAAAATTCTTTTTTTAAGATTTGGTTATCATTTTCAAATTGGCTAAAATTGTACAACTGTAGATTATTATCACCACTTGAATGGTCATTTTGGCTAATTTTGCTCAAGGTCTCAAATTTAGCATCTGGATTAATATCCTGATTACTTACAACATTAGATTGAGCATTTTTTACAAGTTTTTGAGAATTGACTTTTGCTAATAACCGTTTATTCTTTAATAAATGAGCATAGAAAGAAGTTGAATCTCCTTGATCAATGGGAGTTTTATCAGATTTCTGGAGTTTGGCTCCATTCAAATCTTCAATTCTTTCGTTCATACTATTTTGCAATTTATTTAATATCATTTGTGCATCCTGCAATTCAAATTTCTAATGACTCCTTGTCAATTACAATTTTCTATTTTCAAATCCCTTGCCAAAAATACTAATTAGAGATTTTTTCCTGAAATTTATTAATTATTTTTGAAAATAATAGGCCTGAAAATGGAAGTAGGATATTAAATAAATAAATCTGATATCTGGTTTCGAAATTTACGAAAGTAAATAATAGCGAATATAGAACTAAAAAAGAAATGATTATGTTTAGAAGAATTTGGTTTTCATTATTTTTAAATTTTGAAAAGAAGTTTCTCAATCCAAATAAGAACAAAAATGGAATGGTTGCAGTAAATAATATATAAATAATATTCATTGCCCTCGGAGTATAAGGGTCGATTGTCCAAGTAATTGCAAATCTTTTTAAAACAGTCCAAGCTGCTCTTTCTGGCTCATTTTGCCAATATTTCAATACTTCAGTTTTCAAAGTTGAATCAATTGCTAATTCAATATTTTGATTATTTGGTAGCATATCGAGTTTCTTTACTAAATCTGGAAAGTGATTAGCATCAACAAGCATTTTTTCTTCAAAAATATTATAAGCTCCTCCAGATGAAATCGGATTATTTCCCCTCCATATTTCGTGCCAAGGGTGAGAAACAATAGTTGTAAATTTGCCAAACAACATTGAATTTCTTATAATCCAAGGAGAGCAAATAGTCATTATCAATAAACTAATTATAATCCCATTTTGAATTATTATATTCCTAAATTCTCTGTTTTTATAAATAAATATCAAGTATCCGATAAAAATCATTATAAAAGAAAACAGCAAAAACTCAGAACGTATCAAAACGAGCAATCCACCAGTTATTCCAGCATAAATTGAAGATCTTCTTGATTTATTTTTTAGTGATAAATATAAATAATATATAAAAAACAATGCAAGTGTTTGATAAAGTGAAGAGCCGCTATAAGTGGTTACTCCGACAATATTTGGCAAGTAAAAGCACGAAATAATTGACGAGAATATTGCTGTTTCTCGATTGAACAACTCTTTTGCAATATAAAATATCGGAATAATTCCCAAACAACTAAAGATTATATTTAGCATAGTCATTGCTATATTAGCACTTGTGGTAATCCCAAATACAAAATAACAAATATAAAAAATAAATGGATTCAAAGGTGGAATATATGCTCCCCCGAATTGAGGAGGTTTGCTTATTATCTCTTTTTTTTCTTCGCTTAGTGGAACATAAGGCCAATGCATTGTAAATCCATAACCATTATATAAATTTTGTGCGATCTCGCCGTGTTCATAAATTTGTGGATTTTCTATATTTCCAATTGCTAAATATGCTATCAATCTTACTAAAAATGCCAAAATTATTATAATTTTCAAAAATTTCTTATCACTAATAATATTTATTTTTAACAATTTCATATTATGGATAAACAATTGAACCTAAAACTGAATTCTTATAAGCACCTGTAAA
>CAIWET010000438.1 GCA_903911805.1 uncultured Ignavibacteria bacterium
TATTTTTTCGTAATTTTATAACTTAATTATGATGATAAATTCAAATAATAGTAAATTATGGCTTTTAACGAAAACACAAGAGTAAAACTACCTGCGATTCTTCATTTATGCAGGCTCGGTTATGATTACATTTCGCTTAAAAATGTTAAAAAAGATGATAGTACAAATATTTTTACAGATATTTTTGCTAAGAGTATAACAAGTATTAATCCAGATGAAAAGAACTTAGATATTAAGAGATTAATAGACAAAATTAATTTAGCTCTCGATGCTGATGATCTAGGACAAGAATTTTATAAAATGCTAACTGATACTTCCGGCACAAAATTAATTGACATTAAGAACATTGAGAATAATACCTTTAACGTTGTAACAGAATTAACCTGCAAGAACGGCGATGAAGAATTCAGACCTGATATAACATTACTTATTAACGGTATGCCATTAGCTTTTATTGAAGTAAAGAAACCTAACAATAGAGAGGGTATTGTTGATGAGAGAAATAGAATTAATAGAAGATTCCAGAATAAGAAATTTAAGAAGTTTATTAATATTTCCCAGATACTAGTTTTCTCTAATAATATGCAATATGACACCGAGTCAATTGTGCCGATAATGGGTGCTTTCTATGCAACCGCATCCAGAGATGAAGCAATATTTAATTGTTTTAGAGAAGAAGAAATAAAAGATTGGTCTGCTTTATTATTAGATGAAAATCCAGAGAATGAAATTTCTGTTTTACGAGATAATAATTCTATAGCTATTAGAGATTCAGCAGAGTTCTTAACCAGTAAAGAACCTAATACACCAACAAATAAAATTTTAACTTCCATTTTCAGCAAAGATAGATTTGCAATGCTTCTTAAGTACGGATTAGCATATGTAAAAGGTAGCAATGGGCTTGAAAAACATGTAATGAGATACCCACAAATATTCGCCACTAAAGCTATTGAAAGAAGCATTGATAACGGAATTAGAAAAGGTATTATATGGCACACTCAAGGTAGTGGAAAAACTGCACTTTCCTATTTTAACGTAAAATATTTGACTGATTATTTTCAGAAGAAAAAAGTAATTCCCAAGTTTTATTTCATTGTAGATAGAATAGACTTATTGCTCCAAGCCAAAAAAGAATTCCTAAGCAGAGGACTTGTAGTTCATATAGTTGATAGCAAAGAAGAATTAGTTCGAGATTTCAAAGTAAATAGTTCTATTCATAACCTTTCCGGAAAACAAGAAATTACTGTTGTCAATATCCAGAAGTTTAAAGATGAAACTAATGTATTAAAGACCAATGATTATAATATAGAACAACAAAGAATTTATTTCCTAGACGAGGTGCACAGATCTTATAATCCTAAAGGTAGCTTTCTTGCAAACTTAATGAATTCAGATAAAAATGCAATTATTATTGGTCTGACTGGAACGCCACTAATTGGAGAATTTGCATCCAAAGAGATTTTTGGTGATTACATACATAAATATTATTACAATTCTTCCATTGCTGACGGCTACACTTTAAAGCTGATAAGAGAAGGTATTGAGACCAAATACAAAATGAAATTAGTTGAGATTTTAAAAGAAGTTGAACTTTTAAAAGGCGAAGCTGATAAAAGATATGTTTATGCACACGAGAAATTTGTAGAACCTATGCTTGACTATATTATTGATGACTTTCTTAAAAGCAGAATTTCTATGAATAAAACTATTGGAGCTATGGTAATTTGCGATAGTTCTGATCAAGCTAAAAAGATGTTTGAACTCTTTAATGAAAAATATGCTTTAGATTCTAGTGCTGCAGATCCAAAGCCAACTATATTAGAAGAATTGAAAAATTATAGCTTTGTAGCTGAAAACCATAAAAGCAATATTAACCAAGATAATATTTTTAATATTACTACCGAGCCTGAAGTGATTTATTCAGCCACAGAAAGAAAAATTAATAAGTGCCTGAGAGGTTCATTAATTTTGCACGATATTGGTACAAAAGATGACCGTAAAGATGATGTTGACAATTTCAAAGGTGGAAATATTGACATTCTATTTGTTTACAATATGCTTTTAACTGGCTTTGATGCTTCACGTCTAAAACGTTTATACATTGGTCGAGTTATCAAGCGCCATAATTTACTGCAAGCTCTGACAAGAGTTAACCGACCCTATAAAGATTTCAAGTATGGCTATGTTGTAGATTTTGCTGATATAACCAAAGAATTTGAGCTTACCAATAAAGCATATTTTGATGAATTACAACAAGAGCTTGGAAATGAGTTCGAGACCTATTCAAACATTTTTAAAACCAAAGAAGAGATTGAAGCAGAGATAGAAATAATTAAAGAGAAGCTGTTCCAGTTTGACCTTAAAAATGCTGAAATATTCTCCCAACAAATTACCGAAATAGAAGATAGAAAACAGGTTTTAGAGATTAAAAAAGCATTAGAGAGCGCCAGAGAATTATATAATATTATTAGATTATCCGGACAGTTTGAATTGCTTGATAAGATTGATTTTAAGAAGTTAAATGAATTATATAAAGAGACCTCTAACCACTTAGAATTACTAAATACAAAAGATGCTATTGAAAATGACACTAGCACCACCAACCTATTAAATGTTGCTTTGGAGAACGTAGTATTTATGTTCAGAAAGGTTTCAGAAAGTGAGCTTATCATCGCTGATAAGCTTAAAGATACATTACGTAAGACCAGAGAAGCGATGAATAATAATATTGACACTAGTGATCCTATTTTTGTTACTCTCTATGAAGAATTAATGCGCCTGTTCAAAAAGAAGAACCTAGATGAAATTTCGCAAGAAGAAATGAAAGCCAATATTACGTCCTTGCAAGAAATATACGATAGAGTAACCGAGCTGAACCGAAAGAACAATTTACTGAAAGCCAAATATAATAATGATGCTAAGTATGCTAAAGTCCATAAGCGTATAATGGAGAATGGCACAATTAGCAAAAAAGAATTATTGATTAATGAAATTTTGCTTAAAGTGAAAAATGATGCTGATGATTTGATACAGAACAACCAACGTATATTGAATAATGAAGCCTATTTTGGTAAGTTTGTAATGAGTATTGTTAATAAGAGTTTTAAAGATTTTAATTTAAATTTGGATTCTGATTCCATTAAGTTTATTAATAACAATTTGGTGAAAGAATATATGAATGAATATAACGGAGCTTTCTTATGATATTAGATTTTAAAGATAATACAAAGCAATTGATAGATAACCTAAAAGGCACTTGTGCTTCTTATGGTTTGGGTAATGACGGAAACGAATTTAAGATTATAACCCAAGTTTTTTTGTATAAATTTATGAACGATAAATTTGCTTACGAAGTAAAGCAAATTGAAAGTAGATTAGCCAAAGCAGACAACTGGGAGACCGAAATTGCAAAATATACAGATGATGAATATGAGATGCTTTTAATTTCAATGCACCCAGATAGTGCTAAATTAAAAAGAGAGCATTTTATTTCCTATTTAGCAAGTCAGCAGAACAGTGACCAATATTCAAAGCTTTTTGACGATACATTAAGAGATATTGCTTTATATAATAATGACATATTTTCTGTTAAAACAGGTACTGGAGCAAAAATTACACTTTTTGATGAATTAAGTCAATTTATTACTGATAGCTCTCAAAGAGATAATTTCTGCAAAGCACTCATTAACCAGCTCGTAAATTTTAGCTTTGAGCAAATTTTCAACCAGAAGTTCGATTTCTTCTCTACCATATTCGAATACTTAATAAAAGATTATAACAAAGACGGTGGCGGTAAATATGCAGAATATTATACACCTCACGTTGTTGCTAAAATTATGGCAGCCATTCTTGTTAATGAACCTGTCAAAAACGTTACTTGCAACGACCCTTCAGCCGGCTCAGGTACACTATTGATGAATTTAGCTCACGCAATCGGTGAAGATAAATGTACAATTTATTCTCAGGACATATCGCAGAAGTCCTCTAGTATGCTTCGCCTAAACCTGATATTAAACAATTTAGTCCACTCAATACAGAATATAATTCAAGGAAATACATTAGTTTCGCCGTACCACAAAGTAGGCAATCAGCTAATGAAATTTGACTTTATTGCTTCTAATCCACCATTCAAATTAGATTTTAGCGATTTTAGAAATGAGCTTGATACAAA